>JANLPA010000076.1:0-12635 GCA_031366855.1 Hyphomicrobiales bacterium
CCAATGACACGGTGACACTGCCGCCCACGTCGACGAAATCGGATTGGGAAGTGGAACTTGGCGTGGTGATCGGACGCAAGGCCAAGAACATCAAGGAAGCTGATGCGCTGAAATATGTGGCGGGCTATTGCACCATCAATGATCTGTCCGAACGCGAATTTCAGATTGAGCGCATGGCCAATGGACCAAGGGAAAATCTTACGACACGTTTGGCCCGATTGGCCCGTGGCTGGTCACCAAGGATGAAGTGAAAGATCCGCAGGATTTGCACCTCTGGCTGGAGCTGAACGGCAAACGCGTGCAGGATGGTTCGACCAAAACCATGGTGTATGGTGTGGCTTACATCGTGGCCTATCTCAGCCAGTTCTTCACGTTGTTGCCAGGCGATATCATTACCACGGGAACCCCGCCCGGAGTGGGCATGGGCATGAAGCCGCCGCAATACCTGAAGCAGGGGGATAAAATGGTGATTGGCATCGATGGTCTCGGTGTGCAACGGCAGAAGGTTGTGCGGGACAAGTAGCAATGAAGGAAAGAATGACAAACTTCGGGAAAATCCTGGTTGCCAACCGCGGTGAAATCGCAATTCGTGTGATGCGCGCTGCCACCGAGTTGGGCAAGTGCACGATTGCAGTTTATGCGGAGGAAGACAAACTTTCTCTGCACCGGTTTAAGGCGGACGAAGCTTATCAGATTGGCGCGGGGCTAACGCCGGTAGGAGCTTATCTCAGTATTTCAGAGATCATTCGTGTGGCCAAGCAAGCGGGCGCTGATGCCATCCACCCTGGTTATGGTTTGCTGTCGGAGAATCCGGATTTTGTCGAAGCCTGTGATGCCGCGGGCATAGTGTTCATCGGCCCCAAAGCGGAAACGATGCGGGCGCTGGGTGATAAGGCCAGCGCACGGCGCGTGGCTGTTGCGGCAGGAGTTCCGGTTATTCCGGCTACCGAAGTGCTGGGTGATGATTTTGATCTGATCAAGAAACAGGCAGCAGAAGTGGGTTATCCGCTGATGCTCAAAGCCTCGTGGGGCGGCGGCGGGCGCGGTATGCGTGCCATCAATAATGCTGATGAGTTGACAGAAAAAGTTCTTGAAGGCAGGCGCGAAGCCGTGGCCGCTTTTGGCAATGGCGAAGGCTATTTGGAAAAGATGATTCTGCGCGCCCGCCATGTGGAAGTGCAAATTCTTGGCGACAAGCATGGTTCGATCTATCATTTGTTTGAACGTGACTGCACGGTGCAGCGCCGCAACCAAAAAGTGGTGGAGCGGGCGCCAGCGCCCTATCTCACAGAAGACCAACGTCAAGAAATTTGCGAGTTGGGCCGCAAGATTTGCGCCCATGTGAACTATGAGTGTGCTGGCACCGTTGAGTTCCTGATGGATATCGACACAGGGCAATTCTACTTCATCGAAGTGAACCCGCGTGTGCAGGTGGAACACACAGTTACTGAAGAAGTGACGGGCATTGATATTGTTCAGGCGCAAATCCAGATTGCAGAAGGAGCAACGCTGGCCGAAGCTACGGGGGCTGCTTCGCAAGCCGATGTGAAACTGCGCGGCCATGCCATTCAATGCCGCATCACCACGGAAGACCCGCAGAATAACTTTATCCCTGACTATGGCCGTCTCACTGCTTATCGTGCGGCGACAGGTGCAGGCATTCGTTTGGATGGTGGCACGGCCTATGCGGGCGGTGTGGTGACGCGCCACTATGACTCGCTGCTGGTCAAGGTCATTGCCTCGGCACAAACGCCACAGAAGGCCATAGCGCGGCTGGACCGGGCTTTGCGCGAGTTCCGCATCCGGGGCGTTTCCACCAACATTGCGTTCGTCGAAAACCTGCTGAAACATCCGACCTTTCTCAACGATACCTGCACCACCAAGTTTATTGACACGACACCAGAACTTTTTGTGTTCAAGAAGCGGCGGGATCGGGCGACGAAAATTCTGACCTATATTGCCGACATCACTGTAAATGGTCATCCCGAAACTGTGGGACGGAAAAAGCCAGCTCAACGGGCTACTGCTCTGCGTGCGCCTGAGCCGCATTCAGCGCCACAGGATGGTTTACGTCAGATGTTGTCGCGCGATGGACCACAAGCCATTGCCGATTGGATGGCCCAGCAAACGCAGGTGCTCGTCACCGACACCACCATGCGCGATGGCCACCAAAGCTTGCTGGCCACGCGGATGCGCTCAATTGATATGCTGCAGGTTGCTCCGGCCTATAATGCCAATCTGCCGCAACTGTTCTCGGTTGAATGCTGGGGTGGGGCGACTTTCGATGTAGCATACAGGTTCTTGCAAGAATGCCCATGGCAGCGCTTACGCGACCTGCGCCGCCTGATGCCGAACCATCTCCTCCAAATGTTGCTGCGCGGGGCCAATGGTGTTGGCTACACAACATACCCAGACAATGTAGTGCGCTCCTTCGTAAACCAAGCCGCCAAAACCGGAGTTGACGTGTTCCGGGTATTTGACTCGCTCAACTGGGTTGAAAACATGCGGGTGGCCATGGATGCAGTGGTGGAGGCTGGTAAAATCTGTGAAGGTACTGTGTGTTACACAGGCGATATTCTTGATCCGGCACGCGCCAAATATGATCTCGCTTATTATGTGCGCAAAGGCAGGGAACTTAAATCTGCAGGCGCTCATATTCTTGGTCTCAAAGATATGGCGGGGTTGTTGAAGCCAGCCGCCGCGCGGGTGCTGATCAAAGCACTGAAAGACGACGTAGGCCTTCCCATTCACTTCCACACCCACGATACATCGGGCATTGGTGGAGCAACGATCCTTGCCGCCTGTGATGCTGGTGTTGATGCGGTGGATGCAGCGATGGATGCCTTCTCAGGCGGTACATCGCAGCCCTGTCTCGGCTCCATTGTCGAAGCCCTACGTCACACGACACGCGATACGGGGCTTGATATCAAATCCGTCCGTGATATCTCTGATTATTGGGAACATGTGCGCAGCCAGTATGCAGCGTTTGAAAGCGGGCTTCCGGCACCAGCCTCGGATATTTACCTCCATGAAATGCCCGGTGGCCAGTTTACCAATCTCAAAACCCAAGCGCGGAGCCTTGGTCTGGAAGACCGCTGGTCCGAGGTGGCGCAAGCCTATGCCGATGCCAATATGATCTTTGGTGATATTGTGAAAGTTACGCCCTCGTCAAAAGTCGTAGGCGACATGGCTCTGATGATGGTGTCGCAGAAATTGTCCCGTGTCCAAGTCGAAGACCCGTCGATTGACGTGGCCTTTCCTGACTCCGTTGTTGATATGTTGAAAGGCAATCTCGGCCAGCCCGATGGCGGCTGGCCCCCAGCCATAGCTGCGAAGGTTTTGAAAGACGAACCCGCAATTACGCATCGGCCCGCTGCCAATCTTCCTGCCATTGATTTGGAAGTCACCCGCACCAAACTCAAAGCCGATCTTAAAATTGGTGCCGAAGGCAATGAAGATGAGAGGATCGATGATGAGGATTTGAATGGATATCTCATGTATCCAAAAGTCTTCATGGATTACCGCGCCCGCCACCGTCTCTATGGTCCGGTACGCACCCTTCCAACACAAACATTTTTCTTCGGCATGGAGCCGGGCGAGCAGATCACTGCCGAAATTGACTCCGGCAAGCGTCTTGAAATCGTGTTGCAAACGGTGGGTGCGACGTCCGACACAGGTGACGTCAAAGTGTTCTTTGAGCTCAACGGTCAACCCCGCGAAATCCGCGTTCCCAATCGCAGCGTCAAAGCTAAAGTTGCGGCGCGGCCCAAAGCGCAGGACGGAAATCTTTCGCATGTCGGCGCACCCATGCCAGGACTTGTTATCGGCGTAAAAGCCTTTGTGGGAACTCAATTGGCAAAGGGCGACATCATTCTGCAACTCGAAGCCATGAAAATGCAAACCTCAGTGGTGGCCGAGCGCGCCGGAAAACTCACCGTCATTCACGTCAAAATCGGTGACAGTGTGGAAGCCAAGGATTTGGTTGCTGAAGTTGAATGAAGTTTGGGTTTTTAAGTTGCTTGCAAATGGCCGAAAGCAAAACGATTGGATATCGAGAATTTGCAATAGCAACTAGCTACAGAGCTATGGCCTTGGACGCTTAGACATTTAGTTTTGCTGTGTCCAAGGCCATTACTTTTTCGACGCTACGGATTTGGCGAATTCAATCGCGCCTGCCAGCAGAGCCCCGAATGGGGTGGTTATTGTTTTAGTCGTTTTCTCTAGGTTGCCAGGTCAACGCGGGCTTGATGCAGCGTGATGAACAGGGCGTCGATCAACTTCTTATACCGGAGATTGCCATTGAACCGCGCTCACCTCGCGTTTTGCAAGCAAACCGCTATCGGGCGGCGAATGAAGTCGTTTTGCTAGAGCTTTCGGTGAGCGATGTAATGCCAGTGCACTTTTGCCTGATCAGAGCAGTTCAAAATGGAGTTATTGGTGAACTCGAGGGCTACCGGCATCGCTGGCACCGTGCTTGCTGCGAAGCGCCGATTCGAAAATCCCAGCTTTATGCTCCTTAAAGATGCCAATAATCTGTTCTTCTTGAACAGCGACGGCACTTCATCTTCTGGTCCTTTTTGTTAGGCCAGAGCCAACTTCAATATGGTTTAAGATGTGGGGACAAGGTCAGTCCATTCATTTAATTGGTATAATCACTTACATATTACACCAATATACTTGACAACCATCATGCTAGCTGCAACGATGCCCTCAAGTAATAATATCAACAAGCAAATTTTGCCATTTTGGGAGATTTCGAATGAAAATTGCCGTTTTGGGTGGCGGTGGTGCCATGGGCGGTATTTTCGGGAGCATGCTCGCGGCGGCGGGCAATGACGTAACACTTATTGATGTGAACCCCACAGCCATCGATGCAATCAATAAGAATGGCTTGAAGATCGATGCCAAGGACGGGACGTCCCAGACTTACAAAGTTAAAGCCTCGGCCAAGCCAGCTGATGTGGGCGTGGTTGATTTGATCATGAATTTCGTGAAGTGTTATCATACCGAAAGCGCCATCACAGCTGCGTTGCCGATGATGGGCGCTAACACAGCCTTTCTCACCTTACAAAACGGCTGGGGCAATGCCGCAACAATTGGCCAAATCGTCGGTGATGACCGGGTCATGGTTGGGCTTACCTATCATTCAGGAACGTTGCTTGCACCAGGACATGTGAAGCATCCTGGCATGGGCATGACTTATGTGGGCGAAATCAGCGGCAAAATCAGCCCACGCCTCAAAGCGATTGGTGATGCACTCACGGGTGCCGGTTTTGAAGTATCGCAATCCTCAAATATACTGAATGAGGTGTGGAAAAAATTGTGCCTGAATGTTTGCACATTACCCACTGCCGCCCTGCTGCGTTTCTTTGCCCATCAGTTGGTGCAACATGAAGGTGTCAAGGCTGAGATGCGCGCCCTGTTATCAGAAGTCGTAGCTGTAGCGAAGGCGCAGAAAATCGAAATCGATTTTGATGAGCGGTGGACAGGCATTACATCACTGTTAGAAAAGGCCATTGGTGGCAAAGCTTCCATGCTGCAGGACGTGGAAGCCAAGCGGCGCACAGAAATTGACGTGATCAATGGCGCTATCGTTGCCGCGGGCAAGAAGCTTGGTGTGCCCACACCGCACAACGACTCCATGGTCAATATGATCCATGGTTTGGAAGAGGCCTATCTCGCAGAGGCAAGAGTTTGACAATGGCTAAAAAGCTCGCGAGAAAAACTGCATTAGCCACAGGTGTAAACCGTGAAAATGGGGGCCATAACACGAGTGCCAGCGCCATGAGCGTCCGCCTTATGGTCCGCGATCTTACAAAAACCTTTCCCGGGGTCCGCGCACTTGATTCAGTGGCCATTGAAATTGCTACGGGAGAAGTGCACGCGTTGCTGGGTGAGAATGGCGCAGGAAAATCTACGCTCGGCAAAATCGTCGGAGGCGTTTACTTGCGTGACGGTGGGATAATCGAGCTTGATGGGATAGCGCTCACTCTTACCGATGAAGCCCAGGCGGGAAAACTGGGCATTGCCATTGTCCACCAAGAAGGCAGCCTGGTGCGCCAGCTTTCAATTGCCGACAATATATTTGCAGGCCGCCAGCCTACAGGTTTTTTGGGGCGAGTAGATCAAAAAATCATCAATGCGCGGTCGACAAAGCTTCTTGCGCAACTGGGTAGCGATCTCGACCCCAAACGGCGGGTGGCGGAGCTTTCTTCAGCGCAAATGCAAATCGTTGAAATCGCAAAAGCCCTCTCACAAGATTTGCGTGTCCTCATTCTTGATGAGCCCACCGCAGCTCTAACGTTGACTGAAACTGAAAAACTGTTTGATGTTATTCGCCGGTTAAAAGCCACAGGCGTGTCCATCATTTATGTCTCGCATCGCTTGGCAGAAATATTCCAAGTTTGCGACCGTGTAACGGTATTGAAAGATGGTCGTGTGACGGGTGTGCGTGATGTCCAGAAAACTACAACTGATGAATTGATCAGGCTCATGGTTGGACGCGATGTGCATTTTATGCGTGACACGTCAAAGAGAAAGTACGGTGGCATCGCATTGGCGATTGATTCACTCGAGGCACTTCCTTTCGTCCGCAAAGCCAGTTTCGATGTGAAGGCCGGTGAAATCCTGTGTCTCGCCGGGCTCGTTGGTTCCGGACGGTCAGAAACATGTGAAACAATATTCGGGATTCGCAAACAGAGTGCTGGTTCGGTGTGGGTGGACGGTGAACTTGTAGCATTTGCAGGCCCATGGGACGCAATGGCAGCTGGCGTCGGCATGGTGCCAGAAGACCGCAAAGAAGCTGGCCTATTTTTAACCCAGGATATTGCACGCAATATTTCTGTGACGGTATTGGGCAAAGTTTCAAACAACGGTTTGATTGACGAAAATCTATCTGAAAAACTGGCAGAAAATTTTATCAAGGAACTCCGAATTGCCACGCCGTCGGCAAAACGTGTTGTTGGCGATCTGTCTGGCGGCAATCAACAAAAAGTATTGATTGCCAAGTGGCTGGCTATGGAACCCAAGGTCCTGATAGTCGATGAACCGACACGCGGTGTCGATGTTGGTGCGCGATCAGAAATTTACCGTCTCTTGCGCGAACTTGCCGGCAAAGGCATGGCTCTGATCGTCGTCTCCTCAGATTTGCCGGAAGTTCTCACTTTGGCAGATCGTATCGTCGTGATGGCTGATGGTCGCACGGTCGGAGAAATTGCTGGGGAAGGAGCCACTGAAGAGGCCGTCCTGAAGCTTGCTACAAGATTCACGAGTACTTCTAACACCGCAACAATTGGGGCCGCTGCATGACCGACTTTCAAACCCCAGCTCTGCCGAGCTTTCCTTTGCGTGCGTTGCGTTTTTTTGCGAATTCCCGAGAAGTTACTCTTCTTGGCTTGATCATCATTCTTTCAGTTACGATGACCTTGGTTTATCCGAATAATTTTCCGACACCTTCTAATATATCGGCGGTGCTTTTGAATGCTGCGCAGAACGGCATTCTGGTGAGCGGCATGATGTTGTTGATGATCGCGGGAGCATTTGATCTCTCGATTGGATCGACACTGGCACTTGCGGGCGTCTGGTCCGGCATCGCCGCTGCCCGTTACGGGTTTTCACCCATTGCGGCCATTTTTGTGGGAATTGCAATTGGTGCAGTGGCTGGGTTCATCAATGGCTATATTGTGACGCGCATCAAAATCAATCCGCTCATAGCGACGTTGGCCACCCTTTCCATTTTCCGCGGCTTTACTTACGTAACCGGGGGCACTGGCATAAACCCCATCACCGATGACTTTAAGGCGTATGGCCAATCTGTCTTCTTTGGTCTGCAAACCCCTTTCTGGGTGATGATTTTTGTGGTTGTCATTGCTGCTTGGCTTGTGGCGAAAACGCGATTCTTTCGACAATACTATTTTATTGGAGGCAATCCCAAGGCCGCCAAACTTTCGGGCATTCAAGTTGACCGGCTTGTGATGATCGCATTTATCATCATGGGAACCTTAGCCGGACTGACGGGCGTTTTGCAGGCGGCGCGTTTGAATTCAGCCATGGTGACGATTGGCGTCAATGTCGAACTTGGGGTCATCACGGCCACAGTTCTTGGTGGGGCAAGCTTGAAGGGCGGGGAAGGCTCCGTTATTGGCGCAGTTCTGGGAGTCCTTTTTATTGCACTCGTGAACAACGCCATGATCATCAACAGTGTCGGTATTTTTTGGCAAGGTATCGTTGTGGGTTCCGTCTTGCTGCTAGCTGTCTCACTCGACGCATACAAAGGAGCCACGCGCTGAAGCTTTTACAACAAAAAGAAGACAGGCCCAACCGGGACCTGTTCCCAGACCAATTCAACCCCAAAGGAGGACTACGATGAAGAAATTACTCAAGACCGCTGTCGCAATGATGGCGCTTTCCTATGCTGGTTCGTTCGCCGCGATGGCGCAAGAATCGCAATTCGGGCCAAAGGATGCCAAGGAAGTCTATTATTGGATTTCCAACAAGGCCAACCTGCCGCTCTTTGTTCAATATGATTATGTTGGAATGAAAAAGATTGCAGAAGAACTACAAGTTCAGGTGAAGGTGGCGGGACCTACAGATTTTGATCTGCCAGGATTTATTGCTGCCGTTGAACAAGTCTGCGCGCAGAAGCCCGCAGGTGTATCTGTTGTTGGTGGCTGGGATCCATCCTTGTCTGCCGCTGTGGATAAATGTGTGGCGGCTGGTGTTCCAACCGTTGTCGATGACGGCGACCTTCCTGCGTCCAAGCGTCTTGCCTATATTGGAACCAATTGGACCAATGTTGGCGTAGCCCAAGCCAAAACGCTGATGGCCAAACTGCCCGACGGCGGCAAACTTGCCACGATGTCAATCATCAATGCAGGCAATATGCGTGAAGCTGTGGCTGGTTTTAAAGCTTATATTGAAGCCAATGGTGCCGGAAAATACACGATAGTTGCAAACGAGGATGATACAGGCGATGCCGCAAAGGCGGCAGAAGTGACTGCCGCACTTCTTGCAGCTAACCCTGATATTGCGGGCCTTGCCGGGTTCGATTCTGAGTCGGGTGCTGGCATCGTGCGGGCCTTGCAGGAAGCAGGAAAAAAGCCTGGCGATGTGAAAGTTACCGCCATGGAACAAACCCCTGATTTCTTCAAGAACGCAAAAGAAGGTTGGGTGGATGGCATCGTGGTGCAAAATCGCGAGCTGTTCATATATTATGCCGTAAAGGTGCTGCATGATTACAACCATAATGGTCTAAAAACAGCCGGTGTGGATGCGGCTGGCGGCGGCGTTCCTGTACCTCCATTATTGGATACAGGCGTTCTCGTCGTAGGCGCAGACAATGTCGACAAGGTTTTGACAGCGCTCAAAGTAAAGTAAGGTCAATCAGCGGGGCGGTTTTTTCTTCCTCCCAGCCGCCCCGCAAGTTTTTGGAGCATTGGAATGGGCCTAACAGATTCAACGCGTATTCGCTTTTTCGGTGTTGCTGCTTACGAAATTGTGACGCGTGCGGGGCTCCATATTCTCGTTGATCCTTTTCTCGATGAGAATCCAGGCTCACCTGTGAAGTCTAAGGATTTTGAAAGAGTCGATCTTGTCGTCGTTTCACATGCCGCGATTGATCATCTTGGCGATACTGACAAAATTGCTGCCCAATATGGCTGTCCGGTTATCTGTGGCGGTGAAGTTAAGGCGTGGCTGATTGCCAAGGGCATCCCGCATACGCAAATTCGAGCGACGACCTGGGGTATCCGCGTCAAGGTTGCTGGCATAGAAGTGCAACCGGTGGAGTGTCATCACTGGTCGCAAATAAAGATGCCAGATGGCACGTTTGCGTCGGGTGTGCCGATGGCCTTTGTAATTTACGCTGATGAAGGCGTTCGGTTCTATCATTATGGCGACACGGCAATTTTTTCAGATATGAAATTGCAAGCTGAACTCTACAAACCGACGATAGGGGCGATCGGCATAGCCAACCCCATCGAAATTCTGCATCGCTTTCCGATGCCTGGCGAAATGCTGACAGGTGAGCTTAGTCCCCACGAAGGCGCACTAGCTGCGCATTGGCTAGGCCTCAAAACTGTTTTGCCTTGTCACTATATTAATCCTGACCATCAAGACGTGCGAGACTTTCATACGCACCTTGCCGAGGAAACCAATAGACATGGCAAAGGACCGGAATCATTGTTGCTGGCACCCGGTGACTGGATAGAAATTCCTGCCGGTGGTGGTCGTGCCACAGCGCACGCGAGAGAGAATTGGTAATGCAAACAGCCATCTTCTCAGCACCTTTTCAAATTGGGATGCAGGAACGAGAAATTCCCGTGCCCAAGGCTGGCGAAGCGTTGGTTCGCGTTGACGCTGCCGGGCTTTGCGCAGGTGATCTCTACATCTATATGGGCAAAAATCCATATGTGAGCTATCCCCGCATCGGTGGTCATGAGATTGCGGGGCGAATTGAAAAGCTGGGGCCGGAGACGGAGGGCATGGCCCTAGGAACGCCGGTTGTTGTTGATCCTTTTATTGGGTGCGGGACCTGCTATCCCTGCAGAGTAAGCAAACCCAATTGCTGTGCCAATTTGCAAATCATCGGCATCCACCGAGAGGGTGGTTTTGCAGATTATGTTCTGGCGCCGGTTAGCCACCTGGTCAAAATACCAAATGGCATGTCGGCCTATCATGCAAGTTTTGCTGAGCCTGTTGCAATTGGCGTTCAGGCCTGTCGCCGGGGACAAATCACAAGTGCGGATACGGTATTAATATTGGGAGCAGGGCCGATTGGACTGGCGCTTGTTGAGGTTGCAAAGTCGCGCGGTGCAAAAGTTTTCATCACCGATGTTTCAGAAGAGCGATTACGCAGTGCCGCCGAACTTGGAGCCGAACCGTTGCAAGCGGGGGAGGGATTACTTGACAGAGTCAGAGAGCTGACAAAGGGAGAAGGAATGCCCGTGGTCATTGAGGCTACAGGCAATGCCCAGGCAATGGAGCAAACGGCAGACCTTGTTGCGGCTGGTGGACGCATCGTGATTGTTGGTCTGGTCAAGAAAGGCTTAAAAATTTCTTTCGAAGGCCTGGATTTCACGCGTAAGGAAATGACGATTGTTGGCTCGCGTGCGTCAACGGACTGTTTCCCAGAAAGTCTGGCCTTAATTGCCAGCGGCAAGATCCGTTATCCTGACATTGGAACACGGTTTAGCTTAAGCCAGGCACCTGAGGTTTTTATGAAACTCGTGGACAAACCCGGTGCCTTGCACAAGGCGGTTTTCATGAATGCAGATATATGAAGGACAAGAAATGAAGCTCGTCACATTTTATGACAAGAACAAATTGAAAGTTGGAGCTCTCAAGGGCAATGTTATCGTTGATTTGACACGAGCCCACATTGCCAAAACGATGATGGATTTGATCGCAGGTGGCAAAGATATGTTGAAAGAGGTTCGGATTGCAATCAAGAACCCAAAATCACCGTGCGTTGCCTTGAATGGCGCAAGATTGGCGCCCCCCATTCCACGTCCGGGAAAAATACTCTGCTCCGGCATAAACTATAAAGGCCATGCCGATGAGAACCCCAATGCAAAGATGCCGACAGAACCATTCTTCTTTGCAAAAATGCCAAGTGTAGTGATCGGCCATGATGGCGTTATCCCCTTCCCCAGGCAAACCCAACAACTCGATTACGAGGTTGAATTTACTGCGGTGATTGGCAAGCCCCTTAAAAACGCAGTTGAAAAAGATGTGATGGGCGCTCTATTTGGCTACACGTTACTGCACGATGTTTCCGCTCGTGATGTTCAATTTAAAGACAATCAGATTACGCTGGGAAAGAACTTTAATGGCTTCTGCCCTATAGGCCCTTGCATTGTCACCGCAGACGAAATGACTGCACCCGAGAATACTAAACTTCAAACACGGCTAAATGGTGTGACAATGCAAGATGGAACGACCGCCGATTGGCTGTTTTCACTTCCATATCTCATTTCCTTTCTCTCCCGCGTGATGGCCCTCGAGCCTGGTGATTGTGTTTCAACGGGAACACCTGCGGGCATAGGTTTGTTTCGCAAGCCCCCTATTTTTATGAAGCCCGGTGACGTTGTCGAAATTGAAGCTTCGGGCATCGGCATTTTACGTAACAGCATTGGGCCTATAGTGGAATGAACAAAGCTGTTGCCATTGCAGTCGTGGGATGCGGGTATTTTGCGCAAAACCATTTGCAGGCATGGAAAGCCCTCAAATCAGCTGGAGCAACTCTTGTTGCCGTATGCGATACGGATATCACAAAGGCAGAAACTGCATCGCTCAACTTTGGTGCTAAAGCCTATACCAACCTTGACGAAATGCTTGATCATGAAACGCTGGATCTTGTCGATGTCGTCACGCAGATGGGCAGCCATTTAGACATCAGCCGCAAGCTCTCTCAACGCAAAATTCCAACCATTCTGCAGAAGCCGTTAGCCCCTGATTGGAGAACGTGTTGTGCGGTTGCGGACTTCGCGGCAAAGCACGGAAACTTTGTCGCGGTGCATGAGAATTTTCGGTTTCAGTCGTCAGTACTGCGTTTGAAAGAGCGACTTGAGCAAGGCGTCATTGGAATCACCACTTTGGGGCGCATGAGTTTTCGAACGGGATATGACGTCTACAAA
>JANLPA010000030.1:0-113422 GCA_031366855.1 Hyphomicrobiales bacterium
CTCGAAACTTTTCGCAAACTCGGTTTGCGTCAAGCCAAGGCAGAGCGCCAAGCCCGAGTTCTTCAAAATCGCCTTAAACCTGCGGCACGGCAACTGGCACATCAGTGCAATCCGAAACGATTCTGGCCTGAAATCTTCTGTGTATTTAATCCCGATTATACGTCACTCTAAGTGAGTGTTCAAATCATAAGCGTCGCGCTTCGTAAGAATTAGATTGGCTCAAACGCGTTGCGAACTCTGCGGATCAAATAAGTGGATCACCTGATCCTTGACCGCTAGTGAAACGTTTCCACCTACTTCGGGGCGGGCGTTTTTGTTCATCACCCTGACCATGACGTTACCGATGTGCGTGTCAACATGCACAAAATACTCGGCACCCAGCGACTCTACGTGATTGATTTTTCCAAGAAGCCCTTTACCAGTTCCCGCTTCCTTGACTGCAATATCTTCCGGGCGGACCCCGAGAAGGATTTCAGCTCCTGGTTTGTGACGACCGGCTTTTGCAAATGACGAGTCTCCAAACGATGCGCGCCCTTCCCTGTCTGTCTGGATTCGGAACATGTTCATTTTCGGCGTACCAAGAAACCGCGCTACAAACACATTCTGAGGAGAATCGTAGAGTTCCTGCGGGGTCCCGATACTCTGCCACATTGCCTCGACGGTTCGCTCTTTGGCTTTTCTGAGGATGTGTTTGAGCTTTGCAAAGACCTGCTCGATAGGGTTGAGGTCTGGGCTATATAGCCTGCCCCGTCGAAGGACGGGGTGGCAAAAAGAACAGCCTTGCACCTGCAGCCCGGATTGATTGGCGAACGACTTCGCTTTTATGGCTTCCAAGATTATCCATGATCACGATGTCTCTTCGTTTCAGACTGGGCACCAGAATTTGATCGACATAAAGCCTGAAGCTCTCACCGTTGATCGGGCCATCAAAGACGCAAGGTGCTGTGATTGCATCATGGCGCAACGCCGCCAAGAATGTCATCGTTTTCCAATGACCGTGCGGAACATGAGCAAGCAACCGCTCACCTTTGCTGCCCCATCCCCGAATGGGAGCCATGTTGGTTTTAGCCTATGTTTCATCAATGTACACCAGATGCTCAATGGCAAAACGCGGCTGGAACTTCTTCCATAAGGCTCTGCGTCTTGCAACATCAGGCCTGTGTTGTTCGGCTGCGTAAACGGCTTTTTTTGAAGCTCAAATCTTGCGCGTGAACAAACTTCCACATCGTCTTGTAGTCAACTTTCAACTCATGATCTTCAAGCTCAAGGGTCAGACCGTTCAAAGTAAAGTTGCCACGCCCAATGCGTTCCAAAAGCCACTCACGATGGGATCCGGCAATCTTTGGCTTCACATAGCCACCAATCTTCGCTGCCGCCGCTGTCCCTGTCTTTTGATACCTATCCAACCAACGGATCACTGTCGAAACACCTAAACCAAGACGACGTGCAACCGCATGGCGGCTTTCCCCTGCCAAAACAAACTCAACCGCACGATCCCGAAGTTCCATACCATAAGCTTTTGCCATGCTTGCCAATCTCCAAACAACAAGCACATTGAATCACAAATAAACTGATTTGCGAATCCCCTATCGATTCAGGCTAAAGTCACCCCGCTCTAGCGGGGATGCGATGGCCACCCAGTTGCCGAAATCTGCAGCAAGGTAGGAATCAGTGAAGTGATTTATTTCAATTGGCCGTCAATTATATGTAGTTTCCAGCAATGATGGATGTGACTGTTGGGGTATTGCCAGTCAGTGGATTATCGGGGCTCCAGTGTAGTTTGGTCTCGAAGAATCTGGCCAGAAGGGCGTCATACATCAGGATGCGCCCGGCGAGGCTCTCGCCGATTTCGAGAATTTCTTTGATCACTTCCATGGCTTGCATGGAGCCTATAATGCCGGGCAATGCGCCTAAAATTCCAGCCTCTTCGCAAGCTGGGAACATTCCACGATCAGGCAAATCTCCGATAAAGCAACGATAGGTGGGAAAGGGTTCACCACTGGCATTTTTCAAATAGGGTTTGAAGGTTGAAATCTGGCCATCAAACTGGCCAACTGCTGCAGAGACCAGAGGCTTCTTGGCAAAGTAACACGCATCAGCCACCAGAAAGCGCGTGTTGAAATTATCGCAAGCATCCGCCACCACGTCATATTGGCTAATGAGAGCGAGAGCGTTTTCTGGAGTGATGCGTTCGTCATGTTGAATGACCTCAACATGCGGGTTTATGGCTTGCATCAATTCAGCCGCACTCTGGGTTTTCATTTTGCCAACATTGGGCGTGGTGTGAATAACTTGGCGCTGCAAGTTGGAAAGACTCACCGTGTCATGATCGCAAATGCCGATCTGACCAATGCCTGCGGCGGCAAGATAAAGCAAAATGGGCGCACCCAAGCCACCTGCACCGATGACCAGAACACGCGCTGCTTTCAGTTTATTTTGGCCGGGCCCCCCCACCTCGGGAAGCACTAGATGGCGGGCATAACGTTCGATCTCTTCTGATGAAAGCGCCATTAGCTTTTTCCTGATGAGCCGAAGCCGCCAACACCCCTCGTGGTTTCTTCGAGAGTGGCAACTTCCTGCAATTGCACTTGAATGACGGGAACAATGATCATTTGCGCAATACGATCGCCGCGCGCGATCACAAAATCTTCGGCACCATGATTGATCAGTGGCACTTTAATTTCGCCGCGATAATCACTATCAATGGTGCCGGGCGAATTGAGAACTGTCACGCCATGTTTTGCAGCAAGGCCAGAGCGCGGACGCACTTGCGCTTCAAAATTGTCTGGCAAAGCAATGGCGATGCCGGTTGCCACAAGAGCGCGCGCATTTGGTTTTAGAGTGAGCGCTTCGGCACTGCGCAAATCTAATCCTGCTGCACCCACAGTTGCGTAATTTGGCAAGGGCAAATCTGCTCCATGCGCAAGCCGCATGATTTCAATTTTCATTTCAGCAAGCCTGCAAGGTGCGCCATGATGCGTGAAGCGACTTCAGCTTTGGAAAGCTCAGGCCAAGTTTCAACACCAGATTTTGAAACCAAATGCACGGCGTTTTTGTTGGTACCGAATACACCCGCGCTTACATCATTGGCGATGATGAGGTCACAACCCTTCTTCATAAGTTTGGCTTTTGCGTGTTCTAAAACTTTTTCAGTTTCGGCAGCAAAGCCAACAACCAGTTTCGGACGCATTTTGCCTTTTGATATTGTTTGCAAGATATCAGGATTTTCTAAAAAACTAAGCGTTGGAGTCTCGCCCGATTTTGGCTTCTTGATTTTTTCTTGTGCTGGCTGTGCCACTTTCCAATCGGCCACGGCAGCTGCAAAAATGGCAATGTCAGCGGGCAGTGATTTTTCACAGGCCGCCAACATGTCATCTGCCGTTTGCACGTCAATAATTTTAACGCCAAAAGGTTTAGGCAGAGACACTGGGCCAGACACCAGTGTTACATCAGCTCCCATGCGTGCGGCGGCCTCAGCAATGGCATAGCCTTGTTTTCCGGAGGAGTAATTGGAAATATAACGCACCGGATCAATAGACTCCCTCGTGGGGCCAGCGGTGACGAGAATTTTTTTGCCCGCCAATGGTTTGGCCGCTGTTGATAAAAGATTTTCAATAGCGGCGAGAATTTCAACCGGTTCTGCCATGCGGCCCGGGCCAAATTCACCACAGGCCATATCGCCTTCGTTAGGACCCACCACATGACTGTCATCAGATTTTAGTGTCGCCAGATTGCGCTGGGTTGCCGCATGCAGCCACATGCGAACATTCATTGCAGGGGCGATGAGCACGGGCTTATCAGTGGCCAGCAATGTGGTAGAGGCTAAATCATTGGCAAGGCCCTGCGCCATTTTCGCCATCAGATCGGCGGTGGCTGGAACCACAACGACCAAATCTGCCGAGCGCGACAATTCAATGTGACCCATCTCCACTTCATCAGTGAGATTGAACAAGGCGTTGTGCACTTTCTCGCCTGAGAGACTGGCCACCGAAAGCGGTGTTACAAATTCTTCTGCAGCCTTGGTCATAATGGCGCGAACCGCAATGCCTCTGCCTTTTAAAAGCCGGATCAACTCCAAGCTTTTATAAGCTGCAATGCCACCACCAATAATGAGGAGGACTGATTTTCCCATAAGCTATCTAAGCACCATTTTGAGGGCTATCACAACCAGCGCTGTTGCACCCGCCAGCAAGGCAGGGGTGTGCCAGCGCGAGGCCTTTGGCGGTTCAGCATTTGCCATATCCGACAATTTGCGCGTGATGCGGTGGGCATCATCGATGATAGCTGGAATCTTTAGGCCAAGACGAGCCAATGACATCACACTTCCGCCAGCCTGTTCGATCTTTCCGATAGGCCCTAATTTGCGTTCGATCCAGTGCCGCACCACGGGTTCGCCCGCTTGCCACATATTGAGGACGGGGTTTAACGTTCGCGCCACACCCTCAGTCACCACCATGGTTTTTTGCAGCAGCAACAATTGTGGTTGAGTTTGCATTTGGAACTGTTCGGTGACTTCAAACAATTGTGTGAGTAAACGCGACATGGAAATTTGTTCGGCGGGCAAGCCCATAATCGGCTCACCAATGGCGCGTAAGGCTTGGGCAAACGTGTTCACGTCTTGTGTATCTGGCACATAGCCTGCATCAAAATGCACTTGCGCAATGCGCAAATAATCGCGCGTGATGAAACCATAAAGAATCTCAGCGAGGAACAGACGATCGCTTTCGCTCAAACGCCCGGTGATGCCTAAATCTAGCGCCACCAAAGTTCCCGCAGGGTCAATAATCAAATTGCCTTGATGCATATCAGCATGAAAAAAACCATCGCGGATGGCGTGGCGCAGAAAACTTTGGATGACAGTATCAGCAAGTTTAAAGAGATCAAAACCCTTGGCCCGCAAAGCAGCCACATCAGCCATCGGTGTGCCGTCAATCCACTCAGTTGTCAACACACGCTTGGCACTGCGCGTCCAATCCACGTTAGGCACGCGAAAGCCTGGATCATCTTTAGAGTTCTGTCCAATCTCGGAGAGTGCCGCAGCCTCCATGCGCAAATCTAATTCCAGCTTCATCGACTCTTCGAGCATGGCAACAGCGGAAGTGGGCCGCAGGCGTTTTGCGTGCTTGCTTAAGCGCTCAGCCATGCGAGCCGCAAAGGCGAAGCTTTCAATATCATTGCGAAAACGGATTTCGACATTGGGGCGGAGAATTTTGACCGCAACGGTTTTGCCTTCAAGCGTTGTAGCCTTATGCACTTGCGCAATAGATGCCGCCGCAATGGAAGGGCCGAAGCTTGAAAACAATTCTGAAATGGGCTTGCCCAATTCACGTTCAACAATGGTGCGCGCTTCGGTATCGGGGAAAGCTGGTAGGCGATCTTGTAGCACTTTTAATTCAAAGGCGCGTTTGGCTCCAATTATATCAGGCCGCGTTGCTAAAAATTGTCCAAGTTTAATATAGCTGGGGCCAAGACGCGTGAGGGCTGATGTGAGATTGTTGTGTTCACCACCCGCCAAGGATTCAGTGCGACCAAGTTTGGCCAATTTCAAAACAGCCCGCGCAGGCCACGGGGCTTGCTGCAATTGCTCTGTCGGAATCAGCGCATCATACCGCGCCAACACAAAACCAGCGTGGAGCAACCTTGCGATGTTAGAAACCACATTGGCCATCAAATGCGCCAACCAGAATGAATGGCCACTACACCACCACTGAGATTACGATGTGTGACTTTGCTAAATCCCGCAGCCCGCATCTTATCGGCAAATTCTTCCTGCTTGGGGAACATGCGAATACTTTCGACCAAGTAGCGATAAGGTTGGCCATCGCCTGTCACCACTTTGCCAACGGCAGGAATGACTGTGAAGGAATAGGCATCATAAATCTTTTGCAACACAGGCAATTCCAAGTGCGAAAATTCAAGGCACAAAAACCGCCCACCGGGTTTTAGAACGCGGTAAGCTTCGGCCAACGCCTTATCGATATGCGTCACATTACGAATGCCGAAGGCTATTGTGTAAGAGTCAAAATTCTTATCGGGAAAGGCAAGGCTTTCGGCATTGCCCACAGTGAAAGAGCAGCGGTTCAATCGCCCCTCACGGTCTCCGCGCTTCTGGCCCTCACCCACCATTTCTGGCGAAATATCCGCTACCGTAACACGGGTGTTCACACCGCCCACGTCTAAAATGCGAAACGCAATGTCTCCCGTGCCACCTGCCACATCCAAGGCGTTGAACACGCGGTCGCCCTTGGGCGGGTTCAACATCGTTATCATATCGTCTTTCCACAACCGGTGCAGACCAGATGACATCAAATCATTCATCTGGTCATAGCGGGCAGCGGCCTTGGAGAAGACCTCATTCACCAAACCTTGCTTTTCCCCTGTTGGCACCTGGCGAAAGCCGAAGGCTGAATTTTCAGTATCCTGTGTCATGGCTACAAGATAGTGCATCCTAACAAAGACTTCTATTGAATCTGTTGCCGCAAGCTTTATCACGGTTAATCATGCCCGAACTTCCAGAAGTTGAAACAGTTAAACGCGGCCTTGAACCAGTTTTGAAGGGTCAAAAGATCGCGCGCGTGGAGTTGCGACGGGCAAATTTGCGCTTTGCCTTTCCCCCTGATTTTGCGACGAAGCTGCAAGGGGCCACGGTGCAAAACCTCACACGGCGGGCTAAATATATCCTTATTGAGTGTGATAATGGCCAAAGCCTGATTATGCATTTGGGTATGACCGGGCGCTTTACCGTGCTGAAGCCTAAAGGCGGGCCAGATAATCTGGGTAGTTTTTATTTTGAAACAGAGCCAGGTGAAAAAGCCGATGGCCCGCATGACCATGTTTTGATCACGCTCCATAATGGCGTGCGATTGGTCTATAGCGATCCACGTCGCTTTGGCATGATGGACTTGGCCGAAACGCGTGTGCTGTATCAACATCGATTGCTCAAAGACATTGGTGTTGAACCTTTGGGGAATGAACTTTCCGGCGCGCACTTAGCAGAAAAATTTCGCGGTAAATCTGCACCTATGAAAACGGCTCTCCTAGATCAGCGCTTGGTGGCTGGCCTTGGGAACATCTATGTGTGCGAAGCGCTGCACCGCGCAGGGCTTTCGCCCACGCGCAAAGTCGGCAGTTTGGTAAAGGTAAAATCCTATGACCCGCGCATTGATATTTTGGTGCGGCACATTAAAGAAATTTTGCAGGAGGCCATCATAGCGGGTGGTTCAACACTGCAAGATTTTGTGGGCGCTGATGGTGAGAAGGGCTCTTATCAGCAACGTTTTTCAGCTTATAATCGTGAAGGCGATAATTGCAGCACTTTGAAGTGTTCGGGTAAGATCAAGAGAATTATTCAAGCGGGGCGTTCAACATTTTATTGCTCTGTTTGTCAGAAATAGGAAACTCACATGGTCTATGAAAACATCATCGTAACCAGGCAAGGTGCCGTTGGTATCATCCAATTCAATCGGCCCAAGGCTTTGAATGCGTTGAATGGTGCCATGGTCACGGAGTTAAATGCGGCCCTTGATATATTTGAAAATGATGCCGCAATCGGAGCCATCATTCTCACTGGCAATGAGAAAGCTTTTGCCGCTGGTGCTGATGTGCGCGAGATGAAAGATAAAACATTCGCACAAGTGAAGGCAGAAAATTTTCTACACGACTGGGATCATATTAACTTGATCACCAAGCCCATCATCGCTGCTGTATCAGGCTTTGCCCTGGGCGGTGGCTGTGAGTTTGCTTTGGTCTGCGATATTATTATCGCGGCCGAGAGCGCTAAGTTCAGCCTGCCGGAAACTGGCCTTGGAATTATGCCAGGTGCAGGCGGTACGCAGCGCTTGGTGCGCATGGTGGGCAGAACCAAAGCTATGGAGATGATTTTGACGGGCCGCTTGATTGATGCTGCCGAGGCTGATCGGATTGGCCTAGTCTCACGCGTCGTGCCGACCGAAAAATTGATGGATGAGGCTTTAGCCGTTGCCACGAAAGTTGCTGCTCTTTCTCGCCCGGTGGCTAAAGCCGCCAAACAGGCGGTAAAAGCAGCCGAAGAATTGCCGTTGAGTGCCGGATTAAAATTGGAGCGTGAGCTCATCCATGCGATGTTTGATCTTCATGATCAAAAAGAAGGCATGCAAGCGTTTTTGGAAAAGCGCCCTGTGAAATTTGAGAACCGTTAAACCGCGCGCACTTCCGTAACTTCGGGCACGAAATGGCGCATCAGGTTTTCAATGCCGTGCTTCAAAGTTGCTGTTGAACTTGGGCAGCCAGCACATGAGCCTTTCATGTTCAAATAAACCACGCCTTCTTTAAAACCTTTGAAGGTAATGTCGCCACCATCTTGAGCCACGGCAGGGCGCACTCTTGTGTCGAGCAGGTCTTTAATTGTCTTCACAATATCTGAATGTTCGTCTTCAAAAAACTCTTCGCCCGAAACTTCGATCACACCAGCCTCTGTCAATACGGGCGCACCTGAAACATAATGGTCCATAATCAGGCCCAGAATAGCTGGCTTCAAATGTTGCCATTCGCCCGTGCCCTTGCTCACTGTGATAAAATCATGGCCCAAAAAAACACCAGAAACACCAGTGACGCTGAACAGCTTTTCGGCCAGCGGCGATTCCAAGGCATCCGCCGCTTTTTTATATTCGCGGGTGGAGCCGGGCAAAACGGGTTTGCCCGGAATGAATTTCAGGGTGGCGGGATTTGGGGTGGCTTCGGTTTGAATAAACATAGTTGAGTCCTCTGCTCGGATATATAGGTGCTTTTTGCAGAAATTTAAAGGGCTGGCTTAGGACACCAAAAACCCGACGATTTCGCGCACATCTTTAACAATAGGTGCAGCAATAATGCGCGCCCGCATTGAGCCATCAGCCAAAACCTGATCAATATGAGTTTGATCTGATTGCAAGCGTTTAGTTTCAGCCGCAATTGGGGCCAGCTTTTCCACTGCCAAATCAGCCAGCGCATTTTTCAGTCCCGAAAACTGCCCACCACCAAATTGTGTCAGCACATCTTGCACGGTGCCACCATTTAAAGCCGCAAATATACCCACCAGATTTTCAGCTTCGGGCCTGCCTTTAAGGCCAGCTAGTTCTGACGGAAGTGCATCCATATCAGTTTTGGCTTTGCGGATTTTCTTGGCGATGTCATCGGCTGAATCTGTCAAGTTAATGCGCGACAAATCTGATGGATCAGACTTGGACATTTTCTTGGTACCATCACGCAAGCTCATCACGCGCGTGGCGGTTCCCACAATATAAGGCTCAGGCTGTGGGAAGAATTCAACTTCGTAATCATTATTGAACTTCGCGGCAATATCGCGCGCAAGTTCCAAATGTTGTTTCTGATCATCGCCCACCGGAACATGGGTTGCCTTGTACGCCAAAATATCAGCGGCCATCAAATTGGGGTATATATAAAGCCCAACGGATGCTGCCTCTTTGTCCTTGCCTGCCTTATCTTTAAATTGGGTCATGCGGTTCAACCAGCCAAGCCGCGCCACGCAGTTAAACACCCAGGCAAGCTCGGCATGTTCTGGCACTTGGCTTTGATTGAAAATGATTGAGCGTTTGGGGTCCAACCCGCAAGCCAGATAAGCTGCTGTCACATCACGGATGGCTTGGCGCAACGCCTTGGGGTCTTGCCACAAGGTGATCGCGTGCATATCCACCACGCAATAGACACACTCATTGGTGTCTTGCATTTTGACCCAATTGAGCATGGCACCCAAATAATTACCGAGATGCAAATTGCCCGTGGGCTGCATTCCAGAAAAGACGCGGGGGGCAAATGTAGTCATGGGTTCGGCTTTCTCATTTAGCGTTTCAGTGCCGCCTTTAAGTCAGAAATTGTAAAAGCGCCAGAAATTTGCGCGGCAGCAAAATAACCCACTATGCCAGCCCCAACCAAAAGCCCCAACGCCCAGAGTGATGTGAGGAACGATGCATCAGAGTTGAATTGCTTTTGGAGCAACCAAGAGCCACCCCAAAGCACCGCCGCCATTACAAGCGTTGAACCTATGATTAGCGGCAAGCGCTTCGTGCTCCGCGCATCAAAAGTAAAATGCTCAAGTTGATTGAGCTTCACATAAAGCAACAGCGCATTGGTCCAAGCCGCCAAAGTGGTGGCCAAAGCAATGCCAACGTGACCGAAGTAACGTGACAGCACCAAGCTGGCCACGATGTTTACAACAACTGATACGATCGCAAAACGCATCGGGGTTTTGGTGTCTTCGCGGGCGTAGAAGCCGGGTTGAAACACTTTGGTTAAGGCATAGGCCGGAAGCCCTGCAGCAAAGGCCATAACAGCCAGCGCCACTCCTTGCGTGTCGCCCGCATGAAATGCGCCATGCTCAAATACTGTGTGGATAATCGGAACCGCAATCACCATCAGCGCGGCGGCAGATGGCAAAGTTAAAAACAACGAAAGCTCAAGCGCGCGGTTTTTTGCATCCATGGCTCCCTGCATATCGCCGGCGCGAATTTTTCTGGAGAGAGTTGGCAACAGCACCACACCAATAGCCACGATGATAATTCCAAGCGGCAATTGATATAGACGATCAGCATAATAGAGGTAGCCCACAGCATGATCTATCGAGGTTGCAATCATGGTGGCAATCAACAAATTGATTTGCATTATGCCGCCGGAAATAACACCGGGAACACTGAGTCTCAGAACCTGCTTCACATCCGGCGTAAGTTTCGGCCATGATGGCAAAAAGGCCATGCCCGCCCTTCGACAGGCGAAGGCCAGCAATATAAATTGCGCCACACCTGCCAACGAAACACCAACAGCAAAAATGTATCCAGTTGTGGGCGTGTTGCCAGTTTGGAAAAACCACGCCACCACGTTAGAGGCGATCATTACGATGTTGAGCAAAATGGGGGCAGCAGCAGCAGCTGTGAATCTGTTCAAGCTATTGAGCACACCACCTTGCAGCGCCGTGAGTGACATGAATAATAAGTATGGAAAGCACAGGCGTAAAAGATCGACGGTTAATGCCACGCGTTCGGGCGTTGCCGAAAATCCAGGTGCGATTACATAGATCAACCACGGCATTAAAATAATGGCAGCAATGCAGAACACCAAGACCCATGCCAGCAAAACTGAAAACACTTCATGGCCGAATTTTTGTGCGGAGGTTAGCCCTTCACCCTCCACCTTTTTTGCGAAAAGTGGAACAAAAGCGGAGTTAAACGCGCCCTCGGCAAACAAGGCGCGAAACATATTGGGAATCCGCTGCGCCACGAAAAATGCTTCGGCCACAAACCCAGTGCCCAAAGTGAAGGCGACCAACTGATCGCGCACAAAGCCAAGCACACGGCTGAGCGTGGTATAGCCGCCGACTGTTAAAGCTGAGCGCACAAGTGACATCGATTATGCTTTCAAAATTTGGGGTTCAGCACTGGCAGGGGCAAGCACAGTCATCAATGATTTTTCAATTTGGTTTTTGCGATTTTCGTTTTCAATTTTTGCACCCGTCAAATCCGTTACATAAAACACGTCAATCGCCTTTTCGCCAAAAGTGGTAATATGGGCGGAAGCTATATTGAGATTGAGGTGAAATAAAGCGTCGGTCAGGCCATGCAAAAGGCCCACACGATCAAGCCCATTGATTTCAACAACTGTGTATTTGTTTGACGATGAGTTATCGACAATCACACGCGGCGACACTTTAAAGGCCAGCGCACGGCCATGGGGCTGTTGCGCTGAAGCCAAAGCTTCGCGCAGACGCAACTGGCCGCGCAAGGTTCTATTAATGGAGTCACACACGCGGTTTGCTCGCCGGCGTTCATCGTCTTCATTTTCAAATTCGCGTTGCAACAAAATTGTATCAAGCGCCATGCCATCATTGGTGGTAAAAATTTGTGCACCAATAATATTGGCACCCGCTGCCGCACAGGCGCCGGTGATCAAAGCCAGTAGGCGCGGATGGTCGGGCGTGAAAACTGTAATTTCCGTGACTGCTGCAAAGGCATCCATGTGAATGTCTGTCGCAGCCTCGCCAGCCTTGGCTTGATCAATCAAGCTTTGATGGCGCACCTGGCGATCAACCGCAACATTGAGCCAATAGGCATCATAGTGGCGCGTTGTTGCAGTTTTGCATTTTGCCTCATCCCATGTGGGGTAGTTTTTGAGGAATATATTTTGAGCTTCGATTACACGGTCTTTGCGCGAGATTGCAGTGTGACCACCTGAGAGCAGCGGGTCTGCTTCAGCATAAAGTGTGCGCAGCAATTGGCCTTTCCAGCCATTCCATACACCAGGCCCCACCGCCCTGATGTCAGCAACCGTGAGGATCACCAACAGCTTCAAGCGCTCTGGACTCTGCACAATGGCGGTGAAATCGAGAATGGTTTTGAAGTCATTCAAGTCGCGCATTTGCGAAGTTTCACTCATCAATAAATGATGGCGGATGAGCCACGCCACAGTATCTGTCTCTGATGCGTCAAGGCCGAGCCTTGGACACAATTCACGTGCAATGCGTTCACCGGTAATGCTGTGGTCTTCCTTGCGGCCCTTGGCAATATCGTGCAGGAATGTTGCTACGTACAGCACTCGGCGCGAGGTGAGCGTTGGAAACAGAGCGGCGGAAAGCGGATGATCGCCGGTGAGATTTCCGCGTTCCAAATCAGCGAGAATGCCTACGCTCCGGATTAAGTGTTCATCTACAGTATAGTGATGATACATATTGAATTGCATCATGGCGACGATTTTGCCGAAATCTGGTATGAAGCGGCCCAAAACGCCAGCCTCATTCATCATGCGCAGCAAAGTTTCAGGCGTGCTGCTACCTGTCAGAATATCGAGAAAAAGCTGATTAGCTTCTTTGCTGTTGCGTAAGTTCTCATCAATCAATCGTAGCGACTTGCGCAATTCTTTCAGCGCATCGGGGTGAATTTCAAGCCCCGTGTCGCTTGCCAGTTTAAAAATGCGCAGCATGTTCACAGGCTCAGTCGCAAACACGTCATCCTGCAAAATTGAAATGCGCCCACTTTCCAATTTAAACGCGGTGCTACCTTTAAACACGGTGGATTTTCGCGGCAGAAATTTTCCAATCATGCGGCTCAGTGAAGGCGCATCTTTAAATTGTTTGGCTTCTAAGCTTGCACAAAAAATCCGCGTGAGATCGCCCACATCTTTGGCGATCAAAAAATAATGCTTCATAAAGCGCTCAACATGCTTGAGGCCCTGATGCGATTTATAACCTAAGCGTTCAGCCAATTCTGATTGACGGTCAAAACTTAATTTATCTTCGCCGCGCTTTGCAATGAAATGGAGGTTGCAGCGCACCGCCCAGAGAAAATCTTCGCATTTTTTAAACTTCGCCAATTCACTGTGGGTGAAAGCACCTTTCTCGGCCAATTCTTCTGTTGAGTTTGCGTTGAATAAAAACTTGGCGATCCAAAACAATGTATGGAGATCACGAAGCCCGCCTTTGCCATCTTTTAAATCAGGCTCAACCGCATAGCGGCTTTGGCCAGATTTGGTATAGCGCGTGTCGCGTTCAGCCAATTTATCGGACACAAATTTCTTAGCACTGCCTTGAACAATTTCACTGCGGAAACGCACATTTAATTCATTAAAGAGTTTTTCTTGGCCACAGATATAGCGTGCTTCAAGAATGGATGTGAGGATGGTGTTGTCGGTTTTTGCTAGTCGCAAACAATCGTCGATGTTGCGCGTGGCATGGCCCACTTTTTGCCGCGCATCCCACAAGGCATAAAGTAGAAACTCCACAATGTGGCCAGCACGCGTATCAGTTTTTCCGGGCATGAGAAACAAGAGATCAATATCTGATCCCGGTGCCAAAGTAGCACGGCCATAGCCGCCAACGGCTACCACAGAAAGGCCGGAAGGCTGGCCTCCTGGAAACACTACAGCACTGGCATAAGCATAAACGACTCTAATGATCGCATCTTCAGTGTTTGATAAATGTTCGGCACATTTGGTGCCTTGACCATCTTCCAAAAGTTGCGCCTCGGCAAGTTCGCGCGATTCACTGAGGCAGGTTTTAATCAATTCTGAAATTTGCGTGCGCAGGGCTAGTGGTTCTTGCTGTGGCAAGGATTGCAGAGCAGCGCTGAAAGTTTGTTCAGGGGACATTACGCCGCCCCAACCCTAAAATCCGTCATCCCTGCGAAAGCAGGGATCCAGCTCTTGCAAGATTGCCTCGTACCAAAGCTGGGCCCCTGCTTTCGCAGGGGTGACGGTGTTGATCCTAATCTCAACATCTAGCTTTCTCCATCTTTCGCCAATTGTTTCAACTCATAGATGAGTGTGAGGGCTTCACGCGGAGAAAGTTCATCGGGTGCTAAACCTGACAATTTATCGCGCAAGACATTAGACTTTTTAATGTGGGGTTTGGGCATAGCTGAAAAAAGCGGCAGCTCGCTCACTAGGTTTTGCTTGCGTGGGCTATCGCGGCCTTCTTCCAGTCTCTTCAAAACTTCATTAGCGCGGGCGATCACAGCCGCTGGAATGCCGGCCAATTTTGCCGCTTGAATACCGTAAGACCGTTCAGCTGAGCCAGCCCCCACTTCATGCAAGAAAATAATATCGCCCTTCCATTCCTTCACCATCATGGTGGCGCAATGGAGATATTTTAAGGTGGCGGTGAGAGCCGTGAGTTCATGATAATGTGTGGCAAATATTGCGCGTGATGCATTCACATCATGCAAATGTTCCAACGTGGCCCAAGCAATTGAAAGGCCATCGTAGGTGGCCGTACCGCGGCCAATCTCGTCGAGGATCACCAATGATCGTGGCGTTGCTTGGTTGAGAATGGCTGCCGTCTCAATCATCTCCACCATAAAGGTTGAGCGTCCACGCGCTAAATCATCGGCGGCACCTACACGGCTATAGAGCCTATCAACACAGCCAATATGGGCTTTGCTTGCCGGCACAAATGAGCCTGCTTGGGCCAATATGGCGATCAAGGCGTTCTGGCGCAGGAAGGTGGATTTACCCGCCATATTAGGGCCGGTGAGCAACCACAGACGTTTGTGATCATCGCTCAAATTACAATCATTGGCGGCAAAACTGCGATCGCTCTGGGCGCGTAAGGCTTCTTCAACAATGGGGTGGCGGCCAGCTGAAATTTCAAAGGCCAATGAGTGATCAACAGTGGGCCGCACATAACGGCGCTTTCTTGCGATATGCGCAAGACTAGCATGAACATCAATCTCGGCTAATGCTTGCGCTGCGGTAGAAAGTTCGGCCCGCACCTCAATAATGTTTTCTACAAAGCCTTTGAACAAATCTAATTCCATCGCGACCACACGCGATGCTGCAAGTGCAATTTTTTGCTCTAGGCTTGCCAGTTCTGTTGTGGTGAAGCGTGATGCGCTGGCAATGGTTTGGCGGTGGATGAAGCGGGCTTCAGTGTCTGAAGCTTTGAGAAGTTCGGCCTGCTGCACACTGACTTCGATAAAATAGCCCAACACATTATTGTGTTTCACTTTCAGAGCGCGAACACCACTGGCAGTGGCATAATGCGTTTGTAAAGCGGCAATCACCTGTTTGGTGTCATCGCGCAATTTGCGGTTTTCATCTAACTCGTCGCGGTAACCCGTAGCAATAAATCCACCATCGCGGGGCAGAAATGGCAGCTCTTCACCCAAAGCTTGCGCTAGAGTTTGGGCCAAGTGTTGCGGCGCTGCGGCGAGTGATTGCAGTAAATGCGCAAGCCTATTTGGCAATGTTGTAAGGCCTTGCAGTTTGCTCAAAAGCCAGTGTAAAGATTTTACTGCCAAGAGACCATCACGAATGGCGGCTAAATCACGCGGGCCGCCTCTGCCACTGGTAAGCCTTGCAAGGGCACGCTCCAAGTCTGGCATGGATTTTAATACGGTGCGCAAATCCGCACAGAGACGCTCATCATTGAAAAAATGTGAAACGGCGTCCAGCCGTTCGTTGATACGGGTTGGATCAGAGAGTGGGCGTGAAATGACATCAGCCAGCAGACGCGTTCCACCCGCTGTCACAGTCTCGGTCATGCAAGCCAGCAAGCTGCCTTTGCGCTCGCCAGATTGACTGCGCGTAAGTTCAAGATTAGCCCGCGTTGCCGCATCAATCAAAAGCCCGGCCTCAGGTGCTTCCACACGCGGTTCACGCAAATACGGAATGTTGCCTATTTGGGTGATTGAAATATAGTCAATCAAGGCGCCCAAGGCTGCAATATCAATGCGACGAAAATCACCAAAGGCATCCAGCGTTTCAACTTTGTAATGCGCTTTAAGCCGATGTTCTGCCGCCGTGCTTTCAAAGCGACTGGCAGCTATTGGTGTAAGTGCAGCCCCTGACTCATTCAAAATATCATTAAGATCACTTTCAGCAAAAAACTTATCATTCACCAAAAGTTCGGATGCACCAATTGTTGCAAAATCAGCCGCCAGCCGTGTCGCATTTGTTGCAGTCACCACCACTTCGCCGGTTGAAATGTCAGCATAGGCCAAGGCCATTTCACCTGTGGCTTTGGAACCGGTCAAAGCCGCGAGATAATTGCGCGCTTTAGCATCGAGCAGCGAATCTTCGGTGAGGGTGCCAGGCGTGATCAAGCGCACCACAGCGCGAGCCACCACCGATTTTGCTCCACGCTTCTTGGCCTCAGCCGGGTCTTCAATTTGTTCGCAGATAGCGCAACGGTGCCCGTTTCTTATGAGTTTTTGCAAATATTGATCAAGCGCATGAACAGGCACCCCGCACATGGCAATATCAGCGCCTTTGTGTTTGCCGCGCTTGGTCAGAGCAATGCCCAATGTGGCTGAAGCCTTTTCCGCATCTTCAAAAAACAGCTCGAAGAAGTCACCCATGCGGTAGAGCAACAAAGCATCAGGGTGCTGTTCTTTAATTGCCAAATACTGCGTCATCATGGGCGTGGGCGCGCTTTCAAGAGCGGTTTGCGCGTCAACTTCGATGCTGGGACTTACTTCCATGGCGATCACATATCAGATATGAGGTTGTTCTTACTATTGCTCTTTTGATATGCCATCTAATGAGCTAGTATCTATTTGTCATACAAATAAAAAGGTGAAGTTTTCCATGAGCAAAGTTCCCACGCGCCCTTCATTTACAGATGAAGAGGCCCTTCAATTTCACTCTCGTGGCAAGCCCGGCAAGCTTGAAATTACCCCAACCAAACCCATGGCCACCCAGCGCGACCTATCGCTGGCCTATTCGCCAGGTGTTGCAGTTCCGGTAAAGCGCATCGCAGAAAACCCTGATGCTGCCTATGATTACACATCAAAAGGCAATTTAGTCGCTGTCATCACCAATGGCACCGCCATTTTGGGTCTCGGAGATTTGGGAGCACTTGCCTCAAAGCCAGTGATGGAAGGCAAGGCGGTTTTGTTCAAACGCTTTGCTGATGTTGATTCGATCGACCTTGAAGTTGATACCAAAGACGTTGATCAATTTATCAATGCCGTGCGCTATTTAGGCCCGTCATTTGGCGGCATCAACCTTGAAGACATTAAAGCTCCTGAATGTTTCATCATTGAACAGCGCTTGCGCGAATTGATGGATATCCCCGTGTTCCATGATGATCAGCACGGTACTGCAATTATTGCTACGGCTGCTTTGATCAACGCTTTGCACATCACCGGGCGTGATCTCAAAACCTGCAAGATCGTTTGCAATGGCGCAGGTGCTGCGGCGATTGCCTGCGTAGAACTTGTTAAGTCATTGGGGGTGCCGCATCAAAACGTAATTCTCTGCGATTCTAAAGGCGTGGTTTATCAAGGCCGCACGGACGGCATGAACCAATGGAAATCAGCCCATGCTGTGCCAACTGATAAGCGCTCACTGACTGAAGCCATGGAAGGAGCGGATGTGTTCTTTGGGCTTTCGGCTGCGGGTGCCCTAACGCAACCCATGGTCAAATCCATGGCGGCCAACCCGATTATTTTTGCCATGGCCAATCCTGATCCTGAAATATTGCCAGAAGACGTGGCCGCAGTGCGTTCCGATGCCATCATGGCCACAGGGCGTTCCGATTATCCAAACCAAGTGAATAATGTTCTGGGTTTTCCTTACATTTTCCGCGGTGCATTAGATGTGCGCGCCAAGACTATCAATGAAGAGATGAAAATTGCTGCTGCTGAGGCTTTGGCGGAACTGGCGCGTGAAGATGTGCCCGATGAAGTGGCCGCAGCATATCACGGCTCAAAACTTTCATTTGGCCGCGATTATTTAATTCCGGCACCTTTTGATCCACGGCTGATATCGCGTGTGCCTGTTGCTGTAGCAAAAGCAGCTATGGCCACTGGTGTTGCGCGAAAACAGATCACGGATTTAGGCGCGTACGCAGCTGAACTTTCCGCACGCCTTGACCCAATTGCTGGCACTTTGCAGAGTGTTTACGATTCTGTGAAAACCTCCCCACGCCGCGTCATTTTTGCTGAAGGCGAAGAAGACCGCATGATCCGCGCTGCCAATAGTTTTGCCAACCAAGGCTTGGGCACAGCAATTTTGATTGGCCGTGAAGATGTGATCAACGCCTCGCTCAAAGCATCAGCACTTGAGCTCAATGAAAATGTTGAAATTCTAAATGCCAGGCTTTCAAAACGCAATGCTGATTATGGTGATTATCTTTATGGGCGTTTGCAGCGCGAAGGATTCTTGCACCGTGATTGTCAGCGCATGGCCAATCAAGACCGCAATATATTTGCGGCTTGCATGTTAGCTTTGGGCGATGCTGATGCAATGGTGACCGGCCTTACACGAAATTATTCAGTGGCCTTAGATAACGTACGCCGCGCCATTGATGCGAAAGTTGGCCATCGTCCCATTGCGGTTTCCATGGCCTTGGTACGTGGACGCACTGTGTTTATTGCTGACACGTCCATTCACGAATTGCCAACCGCTGAAGAGTTGGCCGACATCGCGCAAGAGGCTGCAGGAGTGGCGCGGCGCTTTGGCGTTGAGCCGCGTGTGGCTTTCCTTTCCTATTCCACATTTGGTTATCCAAAGGGCGACCGTGCTGAATATGTGCGGCGTGCCGTGAAAATTTTAGATCAGCGTCATGTTGATTTTGAATATGATGGTGAAATGGCAGCCGACGTCGCGCTATCGCCAGAAGCCATGGCGCTTTATCCCTTCTGCCGCCTCAAAGGCCCTGCCAATGTGTTGGTGATGCCTGCTGCCCATTCGGCTTCAATTTCAACCAAGATGTTGCAGCAATTGGGTGGTGTGACTGTGGTGGGGCCACTTCTCACTGGCTTGGCAAAGCCAGTTCAGATTGCGTCCATGTCGGCAACCGCTAATGACATTGTAAACCTTGCGGCACTAGCAGCCTTTGATATCAATTGGGCGGTGCCCCAAAATGCGCGAAGTAGCGCGGATTGATTGACGAGATTGGCAGCACCACCAAAACATCGGTGGTGTTAAAAGCGTGGTCAATCACCGCTCCTTCACCAATATAACTACCTAACCGCAGATAGCCTTTGATCAGTGGCGGCAGACTGAGCATGGCTTTACGACAATCAATTGCATCAGCTGGTTTGCGTTTCATATCGATGTAGCGATCATCATGAGCACGAGCATGCCATTCAGCCGGCAAGTTGGTGTGGTGGCCGAGGAAACTTAACGTATCGGCATGAAGGTCAGGATCAGTGCCATCAAAGCTGGCGCAGCCAAACATCACATCCACTTTAAAGTGGCGCACATAATTCCAAATGCCCTGCCATAAAAGTTCAATCACCGATGTTCCGCGATAGTGTGCCAGCACGCAAGAGCGCCCCAACTCCAAAAATGAAAGATCAGATTTACGGTGCAAAAGCGGTTCCACATCGAATTCACTTTGGCTGTAAAACCCGCTATGCTTTTTTGCAATGGTTTGGCGCAGCATCCGGTAGGTGCCAACCACCTCATCATCATCAATGCAAAGCTCATTATCAGATGATTCAGTGCGTGCTCTGGTGACCAGCAAATGATCGCAAATCTCATCAAAGCAATCTTGATCGCGTTTTGTTGCTTGGGTCAGGGCATCAGCCATAGCGCCCATTTCTTCATGAAACACTCGGTACCGCAGGCGTTGTGCAACTTCAATATGCGTGGGCGACTTGGCCAACCTAATGCCAAGATCAAGCCGCTTTGAAAAATGTGGTTCTAGCTTCACAAAACACCCCTTAAAGGACGCTTATCAACACCACAATTATGACAGTTATATCAAGAGTGAAAATGGAGGGGCCTCACGCACTTTTGCGAGTGCGCATCAGATCATGCAAGGCATCCTCAAGATCAAGCTGGTCAAAAGGCTTAGCCAAATGCCCATCCATGCCTGCTTCGCGACAGGCCGCAATATCGTCAGGTCTGGCATGGGCAGTGAGCGCCAGAATTGGCAGGGCGCGGTTACCCTTGGCTTTAATTTTACGTTCACGAATGGCGCGAGCTGTCTCGTGGCCATTCATGCGCGGCATTTCAACATCAAGCAGAGCCAGATCAAATTTGCCCTTGTGCAGCAGCGCCTGCACCGCAGCCTCTCCATTACTGACCACGTAAACTTCATGGCCCATGCGCGTGAGCATGGTGCGAAGCAGCAGGCTGTTTACGGGATTATCTTCAGCCAAAAGCAAGCGCAGGGGCTTTTGAGCGCGCGGCTGTTTTATGGCTTGGCGCAAATCAGTACTGGTTTGTTTGAGGCCAGCCCCATCTTGTGCGGCCAAAAGATAAAGCAATGTGGAACGGCGCAAAGGCTTCAACAGATAGCCAGCGAAGGGTGCCGAGAGTAGGGATTTATAAATGCTGCGCTCTTCCGATTTTAACATTACCCAAACCGAACCGGATTTTTTTGTCGCTTTATGTTTTGCCCAGCTTTGCAATTCACGTGCATAACTGCTGTCACAGATGATGGGGGAGAGTGGAGTTGATTGCCCAAGTCGCGACTTGAGTTCGATTGAGTTTGTGATCTCACCCACATCAGCACCTAAGTCTTTTAAGCTTTGAACCAAATGCCGTTTAATGACGCCATCGGCCATGACCAACGTGTAATGGCGATTTTTCAATGCCTTAGCAGCAACACTTGGCAGAGGTTCTAAAATTTGCGGCAATGTGATTGAAAACCGGGTGCCCTGACCTGCTGCACTAGAAACTTCTAATGTTCCATCTATATCGGCAATTAAACGCTTGCTGATCGCAAGGCCCAAACCAGTGCCACCATATTTTTGCGCGGTCTTTGATGTTGCCTGTTCGAATTCGGAGAAGACGCGGCCAAGCTCCTCTTCAGTCATGCCGATTCCTGAATCATTGATCGCAATGTTGAGTTGGCTTTTGCTATTCAAGGTGACTTCAATTGCAACGCCACCTTTATCGGTAAATTTTATGGCATTGCCAGCAAGGTTAAAAATAATTTGGCGCAAGCGCACATCATCGCCAGCCATCAGTGGCGGAACGTCATTTGCAATATAGGCTGAAATTTCGATTGATTTGGCATGGGCTCTTGGCGATAGAAGTTCCGTCACTGTCTCAACAAGACCAATCAAATCGACAGGCTGGGAAGCGGTCCTCTTTGAGGCAGCTTTAGCCGTGTCGAGAATTTCATCAACAATAGACAACAGCGTGCGGCTGGAAGAATGGGCAATGCCAGCATAGTTCATTTGCTCGAGTGTAAGCTGGGTTTCCTGCAGCAAGCCCAACATGCCGATAATGCCATTGAGAGGTGTTCTTATTTCATGAGTCATGGTGGCCAGCAGCCGTGATTTTTCACGCGCCGCAATTTCGGCTTGAGCTCTTGCCTGTTGGGCAGCAGCAACGGCTGTCATCAAGCGGTGGGTGCTGCGGTCATGGCTATTTTTCACCAATGTAAATGAAATACCAATAACGCCCAGAACCCCAGCGATCAAAATAGTTGCTGCAAGTTGAAAATGCTGTTCTGCGGCAAAATATATGGTGAGAACAATGAGCAAAGCCGTAATGGCAAGCGTGATAACTGGGATCAAGAAAGGCCATGTGCCCCGATCCGCCTTCAACGCCTTAACACTCACATCCCTATCTATCTTTTTGTCCAAACGCTTTACTCACACTCACCCATGGCACCATTGTGGCAGGCTTAGTTTGAGAAATGCTAACCGAGTGAAATGAGAGTCAACAGGTGGTGAATATCGCCTTAATTTTAAGCAGCTTGACGTAAACCAGCCGGCTTTTGGCGGTAACTTAAAGCTTCGGCCAAATGCAGCCTTGAAATCAACTCACGGCCATCCAAATCAGCAATGGTGCGGGCAACGCGCAAAACGCGGTGATAGCCTCGGGCAGAAAGATTCATGGCATCAGACGCATCACGAATGAGAGTAGTGCCAGCGGCATCCAAAGCCGAAATAATCTCAAGCACTGTGCCATCCGCTTGCGAATTGGTGCGTAAGTTTGGATGATCTAATTCGGCAAAGCGCTGCTGTTGTATGGCTCTGGCTTTGGCTACGCGGAGAGCTACATCCGCACTTTTCTCTTTGGGAGCAGGCAATGTGAGATCGGAAGCGCGCACGGCGGAAAGCTCGATTTGAATATCAATGCGGTCAAGCAGCGGACCAGAAATGCGGGCTTGGTAATCTGCCGCACAGCGCGGCCCCTGCCTGCAACTATGGCCGGGCTCACCCGCCATCCCGCATTTGCATGGGTTCATCGCAGTAATCAGCTGGAAACGGGCTGGATAAGTGATGTGGTAATTGGCCCGCGCTACCGCCGTTTCACCTGATTCCATCGGTTGCCGTAGGGCCTCTAACACACGCGGTTGAAATTCTGGCAATTCGTCAAGAAATAAAACACCGTGATGAGCCAGCGCCATTTCACCTGGTTTGGCGCGAAGGCCGCCACCCACGAGAGCTGGCATCGAAGCTGAATGATGGGGCGAACGGAAGGGCCTGCGCCTAGTCAATTGACCATCCTTTAACTCACCCCCCAATGAGGCAATCATGCTTACATCAAGCATTTCACGCGGGTCCATCGGAGGGAGAATTGACGGCAGGCGCTGGGCCAGCATTGATTTGCCAGCCCCGGGCGGCCCCACCATCAATAAATGGTGCCCGCCCGCAGCGGCCACTTCCAAAGCGCGTTTAGCGGCTTCTTGGCCTTTAATATCGGCCAAGTCGGGTAGGGCCTTATCGATCATGGCAAGATGCGGTTTGGGCCGCGACAGAACTTGACTGCCTTTCACATGATTGATCAATTGAATGAGATTATCGGGTGCCAAAATATCCAGATCATCCGCCGCCCATGCCGCTTCCGAGCCTGAGGCTTTGGGGCAAATCAAACCCAAGTCACGAGCATTGGCGGCCATAGCGGCGGGCAAAGCTCCAGACACAGGCAACAAGCTGCCATCTAGCGCAAGCTCGCCCATCACCACATAACGATCCAGAAAATCGGGGGGAATAACGCCCAAGGCCGAAAGCACCGCCAAAGCGATGGGCAAGTCATAATGACTGCCTTCTTTGGGTAAATCGGCTGGCGATAAATTGACGACAAGGCGTTTGCCGGGAAGTCCAAGGCCAATGGCATGAAGGGCGGCACGCACGCGTTCTTTGCTTTCAGCAATGGCCTTATCGCCAAGGCCCACAACTTGAAACACAGTTTGGCCAGACATGAATTGCGCTTGCACATCTACAGCCACTGCTTCAACGCCGTGAAATGCCACTGTTGCCACCCGTGCTGTCATATTTCCCACCCGCCGCACTCAACTTGTGAATGAAGCGTAGCGCAGATCTTTAACTGTGGCAAGAACATTAAGTGAACATTGATAAAGAGGCTTAATTTTGGAAACGTGCGATGTAAATTTGAAGGTTCGTAATGGCACCAATTGTTGTTAATCTAAACAAAGTACGTGAATTTTCAGATGCTGAAGGTTTTTATCTATGGCTCTCGAAGCACCATGCCATCGAAGAAGAGCTTTGGATTAAAATTCACAAAGTGGATTCAGGCTTGCCCTCAATCAACGCCAAACAAGCCATTGATGTGGTACTCTGTTGGGGGTGGATTGATGCCGTGCGCAAAGGCTTTGATGAGAAGAGTTTTTTGCAACGCTATACGAGGCGCGGGACTAAGAGCATTTGGAGCCAGATCAATGTTGATAATGTGGCCCGCCTCATTGCTGAAGGCCGCATGACAGAACATGGCCTAAAACATGTTGCCGCCGCCAAAGCCGATGGCCGCTGGGACAAGGCTTATAAAAGCGGCAAAGACCTCAAAATTCCTGATGACTTGCAATGCGCCATTGATGCTGATCCTAAAGCCAAGAAAATGTTAGCAAAGCTCAGCGAGCAAAACCGCTTTGCCTTGGCCTTTCGCATGCACAATTTAAAAACTGAGGCCGGACGCAAGAAAAGAATCGAAGCCTTTGTTGAAATGCTGCGGCGTAGTGAAACCATTTATCCGCAAGGCGCGAAGTAAAATTATTTTGCATCCAGCTTATTGATAGCCTCAACATTTGAAGCCGACGACCCTTGCGGATCAAACTCTGAAGCAAGCCATTTATCGACAATGGTCTTTGCCAGTTCGGGTCCAATAACTCTCGCCCCCATGGTGATGATTTGGGCATTGTTAGATTTAGCTGCGCGTTCAGCTGAATAAGTGTCATGGGTTAAAGCTGCTCTGATGCCCGGAATTTTATTGGCAGCAATGCACACACCTATGCCTGTGCCACAACATAAAATAGCACGATCATATTCCCCATCAATCACTGCGCTGCCAATTTTTGCCGAGAGATCGGCATAGAAACCTGCTTGACTGAGGTTTGAAATTTCATGTTGGGCCTTGGTTTTTAAATGTGCCTCGATCACATCGATCAAAGGCTTGCCAGCACTATCGCCGCCCAACGCAATTTTCATTTTTCAACTCCAGTTGATTCCAAAACTAAATTTATAAGTTCGATATAGTCATGGGCATTCCAAGCGGCACGGCCAATGAACAGCCCATCAATATGCAATTGCTTGGCAAGTTCCACGCAATTGCTTTTGTTCACACTGCCGCCATAGAGAATAGGCACTGTTGCGCCAGTAATCTCAAGCGCAAGTTTTGCAATCCTGATTTGCTGTTCATTGGCAAATTCTGGTGAAGCGGGTGTGCCGCCCTCACCAATCGACCACACAGGCTCATAGGCGATGATCACCTTCCCCCGCACATCAGCACTCACATATTTGAGCAACGCGCGAACTTGTTTTTCCAATGCTTGCGCAGTGTGGCCCTGCTCATATTCGGTGCGGGTATCGCCAATGCACACCAGTGCAATAAGCCCATTCTGAACAGCAGCTTTGGTTTTGAGCGCTACAGTTTCATCGGTCTCGTTGAAATATGAGCGCCGCTCACTGTGGCCAAGCTCAACCACAGTTGCACCGCAATCTTTCAGCATCAGTGGCGACACTTCGCCCGTCCATGCACCCTGATTTTCCCAATGCATGTTCTGCGCACCAACTTTAACATGGGTATTTCTCAGAATGTCTGCGACCTCGGCGATATAAGGAAAGGCCGGAATGACGAAAGGCTGCACTTTGGAAGTGGATGCAACAGTGGAAGCTTTGAGGATGTTGGCAAACTCACGCGCTTCAGCGCGCGTTTTATTCATTTTCCAGCTGGTGCCAATCCAGGGGATTTTGTTTTGAGTTTTAATTTTCACAAGCCGCCCATCTAGGGTCTTATATGTAATCATGGCTTTTCATGCAATTGCAGATTATGTGGGTTTTGCTGAAGGATGGCAGGCTTAGACGTGATGTTGAAAACCATTGATCGATATATCTTGCGCTTGGTCTTAACCCCAATGGCAGCAACGCTGGTCATCAGCCTTACACTATTATTGGCGGAAAGAATGTTGGGCTTTCTTGATCTCACATTGGGTAAGAAAAACTCTTTCACCTCCGTGTTCAAAATGCTGGCTTATCTGGCACCAAACTATTTGGGCCTTGCAGTGCCTATTGCCATTTACCTCGGCGTTTTGTTTGGCTTCAACCGCCTCTCCAAATCACGTGAAATTGATGCCATGCAGGCTTCAGGTACAAATTTGCCACGGCTTTTTCGACCGGTGATGCTGCTGGTGTTTATTCTCATGCTTGGCAATCTTGTGGCAGTGGGTTGGTTGCAACCTTATGGCCGTTATTCTTACAGGTCCGTTGTTTACACGCTTACCAATGTTGATGCTTTTGAACTGGCTCAAGAGGGCATATTTATGAAGTCGGGCAGCCGCACTTTTATTGTCGATCAGCTTGATCAATCCACCAATAGTTTTCACAAGCTCTTTGTGTTTGATGATAAAGGAGAAAATGGTAGCGAGATATTAACGGCAACCACTGGCGTTCTCATAGCGGCAACTGAGACAGTGGGTCCAGTGCTGCGGTTGAAGTCCAGCAGCCGCTTTCGTCTTGAACGACAGCCCAAATTTAATAGTACAAATTCCGTGGCCCTGCCACTATTGGTGCAATCAGGCAGCATTGATTTGCCGCTTGATAGTGTAGTTGGCGGAGCGTTTAGGCCACGTGGTGCTGATGAACGTGAGTTGAATATGTGGGAGCTTGTCACACGGCAAAACAATCCACCTGCCAACACCGAGAAAAGGCGCATGGTTTCCGAATTGCATAGTCGGGTTATTAAAATTCTTGCAATTCCGCTTCTTGCAATTATGGCTTTGCCATTTTCTCTTGTCAGAGCAAGACGTGCTGATGCCTATAGAATTGGCATAGCCATTCTTGTTCTGGTTGCCATGATTGCCATTATCGAACAAACATCGGTTGCAGCAAATATATCCGGCTTATCGCCTTGGCTCATCATGTGGCCGCCCTTCATCGCTATTAGCCTCATTGCACTATGGCGGTTCTGGATCGTCAGTTACCGCGTTCGCTAATCACTCAGCGGCCAAAATCTGAGCTGGCACCTCGTGCTTGAAACGGCCAAGCGCTTTGGTAAAATTTTCAACCAATTTTTTAGCGGCGGCATCATAAGCATCAGTATCGGCCCAGGTGAGGCGTGGATTGAGAAGCTTGTCATCAACGCCGTCTACATGTTCAGGTACCAGAAGGCCAAAATTCTCATCAACGCGCAGCGCTGTTTGATCAAGTTCACCTGAGAGAGCTGATTGCAACAAGCGCCGTGTTACACTGAGTGGCATGCGTGTGCCTGTGCCATAAGCACCACCCGTCCAACCAGTATTCACAAGAAAACAGCGCGTATCATGTTTGGTGATGAGCTCGCGCAAAAGCTCTGCATAAACTTGTGGGTGGCGCGCCAAGAAGGGTGCGCCAAAGCAGGCCGAGAAAGTGGCTTCAGGGGATTTAACACCGCGCTCAGTTCCAGCAAGCTTTGCCGTGTAGCCCGCCAAGAATTGTTGCAAGGCCTGCTCGGTATTGAGTTTAGCGATGGGCGGCAACACACCGAACGCATCAGCCGTTAGCATGATGATGGTTTTAGGCGCAGGCGCTTGTCGCGTGGTGCTGGCATTGGCGATTGCGTTCAGCGCATAGGCCGCACGCGTATTTTCAGTGAGTGACCCATCATTGAAATTTACGCAGCGGGTTTCATCATCCATCACAACATTTTCAAGCACCGTGGCAAAGCCCAACGATGCTTTGAAAATATCAGGCTCGTCTTTTTCCGAAAGATTGATCACTTTGGCGTAACAGCCATTTTCAATATTGAACACACCATTCTCACCCCAACCATGCTCATCATCACCAATCAGCGTGCGTGAAGGATCAGCCGAGAGTGTGGTTTTGCCCGTGCCAGAAAGGCCAAAGAAAATTGCCGTGTCGCCAGCTTCGCCCACATTGGCGGAGCAATGCATAGGCAAGACGCGTGATGCCGGAAGCAAATAATTAAGCATCGTGAAGACAGCTTTTTTGATTTCGCCAGCATAGGCCGTGCCACCGATCAGCACCAGCTTCTGTGTAAAATCAAGTGCTATAACCGTTTCACTCGCCGTGCCGTGGCGGGCTGGGTTGGCCTTGAAGCTGGGCAAGTTGATGATGGTGAAACCCGGTGTGAAACCTTCTGCCTGGTTTGCGGGCTCAAGCAAATGGCGGATGAACAGAGCCTGCCAAGCAAACTCGGTAATCACGCGTGTGGACAAAGCATGGGCCTCATCTGCGCAGGCAATTAAATCTTGTACATAAAGATTTTTCATCCGCGCATGCACCATCATATCGGCTTTAAGCAGCTCAAAATGTCTGGGGCCTAATGCGTGGTTATTATCCCACCACACAGTGCTGGCGGTTGCATCGTCGATTACAACAAATTTGTCTTTGGGGCTCCGGCCGGTGTGGGCTCCAGTTTCGGTGACCAACGCACCAGTAGCAGAAGCCCGCGCTTCACCATTGGCAAGGGCTGCTTGATAAAGGCTGGCTTGGCTTTCATTGCAGGAGATTTTGCCAATCCAGCGCAGACCAAGCTTAGCCAATTGCGCACGGATCAAAGTGGCGTGGGGTGATGTGTCTGCAACGTCAACCATAGTCGTCTCCTCTAGTGATTAAGAGCAACTTGGCTGAAATACAAAATGATGTAAAGATGTTTTTACATCAATATTTAATGTGTTCGCACCTTATTTTTTGAGTTTTTAACATCATTTAATCCGATAAAATTGTGCCGCTGTCTTGCCGAAAATCTGATCCTTTTCAGCGTTCTCAACGTTAAGCTGAGCCACGTCGTGCCATAAGGGATATGAGCCATTCATTTCCAGCACGGGCCAATCAGAGCCCCACATCACCCGTGATGCACCAAAACTCTTGATAACATGGCGAGCATAAGGGGCTAAAATCCCCGCCGTCCATCCCGGTTTGGCCTCGGTGGCAAGGCCGGAAAGCTTGCAATAGGCTGGCGTAGTTTCCGCCAATTGGCGCATGCCCGTAGCCCAATCGGAAAACTCAGCATCGCGAATGTGCGGCTTCATGCAGTGGTCAATCACTGTGCGCATGGTAGGATAGCGGTCAAACAGCCGTTGGAAAGGCTCGATGTGAGTTGGAAATCCAAGCGCATCAAAGGTGAGATCAAGATCAATGATCGCATCGAAAGCCCATTGCACATCTTTACAGTGCATCCATTCGGGATCGGGCAAATCCTGGATCATCGGCCTGACGCCGGAAAATTTAGGATGATTGGCAAGGCGCTGCAGATGTTTCAGATCATCTCGATTTTCAAAATCAATCCAGCCCACAACTTTAGCAACAAAGTCAGTCGCATCTGCTACACCCAACATATATTCAGTTTCATTCACGGTGGGGGCGGCCTGCACCAGCACTGTGCGTTCAATGCCAAAAGCTTTTAAGTGTGGCGCTAAATCAGGCGGCAAGAAAGGTTTGCGCAAGTGCTCCAATCCAGCCCCACTCATCCAGCCATAATCTCCACGGGCTGGCGACCAAAAATGATGATGTGCGTCGATTTTCATTTGGAGGTTATAGCCCTCTCATCCATCAAGCCTGCTGCTTTCAAATCTTTCCACAAAGCTTTTGACAATTTGGCTTTCAGCGTTTTAACATTCAGCGCCACTTGTTGTGGCGAAACCGCACCCGGAATAACCGAGACCACAGATGGATGCAGCAGCGGAAAGCGCAAGGCCGCTTCAACCAATTTTACTTTATGAGATTTGCAGATTGCTTCAATTTTGCCCACCCGTTCCAGAATTGCCTTGGGTGCAGGATCATAATTATAGAAAGCTCCCTTCTTGGGGCCTGTGGCAAGAATTCCCGAATTGTAAGGCCCACCCAACACAATGCCAATGCCGCGCTCTTGGCAGAGCGGCAGGAAGGAGTTGAGCGCTTCCTGCTCCAGCAATGTGTAACGCCCAGCCAATAGAAATAAATCAAAGTCTCCAGCCTTGGCCAAAGTCTCGCACACCTGCCATTCGTTCACACCTGCGCCAATGGCGTTGATCACTTTTTGGTCACGGAGTTTGACCAACGCTTTGTAACCGCCCGCCATAAAGTTTTTCACATGCTCATCGCGCTTAGCTGCTGTTCCATGGGTAAAGACATCACAATCATGGGCATACACAATATCAATGCGATCTATGCCAAGACGTTCGAGTGAAAATTCCAACGACCGCATGACTCCATCATAAGAGTAGTCAAATACTTCACGGCGATTTGGTGTGTTAAAAAATTTGCCAATGCCTGTGCGTTGCTCAGGCGGGCACACTTCAAGAATGCGGCCTACTTTGGTTGAGAGCACATAAGAGTCTCGCTTTTTATCGCGCAGGAAATGATTGAGGCGAGTTTCTGAGAGCCCCAATCCATAAAGTGGGGCTGTATCAAAATAGCGCAATCCATGGTTCCAAGCGGCGCTCAAAGTCGCTTGGGCGGCGGTTTCTGATATGGCGCTGTATAGGTTGCCCAAAGGTGCAGCGCCAAAGCCAAGCTCAGTAAACGGAATGCTGGCCCCCGACGGAGTTTTAAAAAGTCGTTTTTTCATTTTATTTTGGGCCTTATGATTGTTGTTTTCGCTGCGGGCAACGCCGATGAAACTGTTATAACAGTTTGAACGCGAGAATCTAGATCATGCAAGCACCCGCAATGTTGCGCTTAAATTCCACTGATAATGTGCTGGTGAGCACCCGCATTGTAGAGAAAGGTGAAACCCCGACTGAAGGTGTAACTACGGTGGCCCGTATCATGCGTGGGCACAAAATGGCATCGGTTCTGATTTCTAAAGGAAGCCCTATTCGCAAATTTGGCCAGATTATTGGCTTTGCCAAATCCGATATTGCGATGGGTGATTGGGTGCATGAACACAATGTAGAAATGGGCGAACTTTCGCATGACTATGCTTTCTCGCAAGGTGTAAAACCAGTCGATATGTTGCCAGAAAAAGACCGTGCCACATTCCAAGGCTTTCGCCGCAAAAATGGCAAAGTGGGCACACGCAATTATATTGGCATTATGACTTCAGTAAATTGCTCGGCCACAGTCGCAACCTTTATTGCTCAAGAGATTAACCGTTCTGGCATTCTCAAAGATTATCCAAACATTGATGGTGTGGTGGCTCTCACGCAAGACAATGGCTGCGTTATTGATTATCGCGGCGTGATTTTTGATATCTTCAAGCGCACCGCGTGGGGTTATGCCACTAACCCCAATATGGGTGGCGTGATGATGGTGGGTCTTGGTTGCGAAGGCTTTCAAATTCCGCGCTTCAAGCAGGCATATGGAGTGGAGGAGGGCGAAACTTTCCGCACCATGACCATTCAAGAAACCGGCGGCACGCGCAAAACTGTGGCTGCTGGTGTTGAAGCAGTGAAAGCTATGTTACCCGCTGTGAATGCGCAAAAGCGCGAAACCTGCTCAGCATCAGAATTGATTCTAGCACTGCAATGTGGTGGCTCCGATGGTTATTCCGGCATCACGGCAAATCCAGCATTAGGTGCAGCTGTTGATATTTTGGTGCGCCATGGTGGCACTGCTATTCTATCTGAAACACCTGAAATTTATGGGGCTGAACATTTGTTAACTCGCCGCGCCGCCACCAAGGACGTGGGCGAGAAGCTGGTTGAAATTATCAAGTGGTGGGAAGACTATGCCGCGCGCAACAATATGGAGATGAACAATAATCCATCGCCAGGTAACAAGTTGGGGGGCTTAACCACTATTTTGGAAAAATCATTAGGGGCTGCTGCCAAAGGCGGCACAACACCTCTTAATGCAGTCTATCGCTACGCCGAACAAGTAACGGCCAAGGGTTTTGTTTTTATGGATACCCCAGGTTATGATCCTGTTTCAGCCACCGGCCAAGTGGCCGGAGGTGCCAATCTCATGTGCTTTACCACCGGGCGCGGCTCTGCTTATGGCAATAAGCCTTGCCCCTCGATCAAGCTTGCCACCAACACGCCAATCTATGAGCGCATGAAAGACGATATGGATATTAACTGTGGCGATATTGTTGAAGGCGTTTCTTTGGAAGCTAAGGGCCGAGAAATCTTCGATCTAATCTTGCGCACTGCTTCTGGCGAGAAAACCAAATCGGAAGAATTAGGCTATGGCGATAATGAATATGTGCCGTGGTATGTGGGCGCCGTGATGTAACCTTGCTCATGCCATTTTTGCACCATGTTTAAACCCGAAAATCAAGCAGCTTAAATTTGGCCATTCACACTTGGTCAAGGGATTAGGTGCTAGTTAACGCTGCCTGCAATCATGTGGGTGCGGGGGCGCTATATGGCAGTGTTTGGCGGCAATCGAAATAAAAGGCAAAAGGTTCGCAGTGAACCTCAACTTTTTTCCGAAACGTATCGCGGGCGTGTGCCTGAAGCCAAGCGCTCAAAACGTAAGCGCTCGCTGCTTGGGCGGCTCATCGGATTTTTCTTTGTATTAGGATTCTGGGGCACTGTGGCTGGCGGGTTGGCATTCGCCTATATTTGGTTCAGCTTAGACTCGCGCGGTCTGCTTCACATTCCAGAGCGCGAACCCGGCATTATGATGTTGGCCTCTGATGGTACGGTGCTTTCGGAGCAGGGCGCATTTTTTGGCGATGCTGCCCGTATCAGTGATTTGCCTGACTATGTTCCAAATGCCGTAATCGCCATTGAAGATCATCGTTTTCGGTCACATTATGGCGTTGATCCTTTAGGCTTGGTCCGCGCCATCACACGCAATGTGCTGGCTGGCCACATGGTGCAGGGTGGCTCAACTTTAACACAACAGCTAGCCAAGAACCTATTCTTAACGCCCGAAAAAACCATCACGCGCAAGGCCCAAGAGGCCGTGCTGGCAATTTGGCTCGAATCTAAATTCACCAAAGATGAAATACTCCAGCTTTACCTCAACCGCGTTTTCTTTGCGCCCAATGCCAGCGGCATTGAGCAAGCGGCCCATGTGTTTTTTAATAAACCAGCGGCGGAACTTTCAATTATGGAAGCAGCCACCTTGGCAGGTATGTTGAAAGCTCCAACCACTTATAACCCGAACAATCATCCTGAAGCTTCGGCAGCGCGTGCCTCACTGGTTCTCAATGCCATGGTGCGCGAGAATTTTATTTCCGCCGAAGACGGCCAAACATCGGTCACCGCACCATCCAGTGTGGTGTCTTCGGACTATGTTCCAGCCAAACAATATGCGGTGGACTGGATTGCCGAACAGCTGCCATTGCTGGTCAAAAATTATGATCAGTCCATTGTGATTGAAACGACCATAGACCCTATCATTCAAAATAATGCCGAAAAATCTTTGCGCAAACGCTTGCAGGAAAGTGGCAAGAAACTTGGCGTGAGTGAAGGTGCTGTGGTGGTGCTTGATCCATCAGGTGCAGTGACGGCTATGGTGGGGGGGCGTTCATACAAAAAGAGCCAATATAACCGTGTCACCAAAGCCAAGCGCCAACCGGGTTCAGCTTTTAAACCATTCGTCTATCTCACCGCTTTTCAAGATGGTTATAGACCTGACTCGATTGAAGTCGATGAGCCAGTGAATTTTGGTGGTTGGTCGCCACAGAATTACAAAAATAAATATCAAGGCCCGGTCACGTTAGAAAATGCATTTGCGCAATCGATCAACACTGTTGCTGCAAAATTGGCGCAAGCCGTAGGGCCAGAGAATGTGGCGATTACTGCAGAGCGTCTCGGCATCATGTCGCCATTGGGCCATGACGCTTCGATTGCATTGGGCACATCCGAAGTAACACCACTGGAACTCACCGCAGCCTTTGTGCCCTTTGCCAATGGCGGCAAAGCGGTGCAGCCTTATGTGGTGCGGCGCATTACCACGCGGAGTGGCCAAGTGTTATACGAACGCGGTGGTGATGGTTTGGGGCAAGTTGTAACAGAAAATGAACTTGGCGAAATGAACCAATTGTTCAGAGCCGTGGTGCGCCATGGCACAGCCACTAAAGCGCAATTTGGCAATTTTGATATTGGTGGCAAAACCGGCACCAGCCAAGATTATCGCGATGCGTGGTTTGTAGGTTTCACACCATATCTGGTGACAGGCGTTTGGATGGGAAATGATGATAATAGTCCCACCAAAAACGTGACCGGCGGTTCCTTGCCAACGCAAGTGTGGCGCGATGTGATGGAGCCAGCCCATGCTGGCCTCATTCCATCAGCGCTTCCCGGATATGTGGAGCCTGCGGTGGCTGAGGTGCAGCTTGAAGATCCCTTAATAGTTTCAGACGCGCAGTCACCTGTGCAAGAGTCTGACGATCCAATTATGGTAGAACCACCACTCAAGAAGAAAAAGAAGAAATATCTTTTCGATTTTATTTTTGGGAAGAATTAACCTCCGTAGCGATGCAACTCTCGCCCATGGTCGCGCAGCCAGCGCCGCGCTTGTTTGGCAGTTTTGCAATGGGTGACAACCAAGCGCCAGAAACTTGGTCCGTGATTCATTTCTTTGAGATGTGCCACTTCATGCGCTGCCACATAATCCAGGACTTCCGGCGGTGCCAAAATCAAACGCCATGAATAGGATAAATCACCCGTGGCAGAGCACGAGCCCCAGCGGCTTTTTTGATCTCTAATGGTGAGCTTGCGGAATTTGGTTTGCATGGCTGTCGCATATTCCTGCGAGGCTTGCTGCAACTTTTCTTTTGCTTGAACTTTGAGCCAATCAGACAAGCGCCGCGTCACATGGGATGCGTCACCGGGAACTAAAATCGCCAATTGATCAGATTCACAAGCGATCAGGCCACGCCTGCCACCTATGGCTTTGATAGTATGAAGCTGACCATTGAAGAGAATTTTATGATCATGCGCAAACGGCACTGGAGGCACACGTTTTTCCATGGTTTTGATCAACCATAGTTTTGAAGTCTCAGCAAAGCGCAGCGCCTCAGCTCTGCTGGTACGTGGGCTAAGCGTGATCACGGCCCCTGCACCATCGGCGGTTAAGCGCAGCACCATGCGCTTGCATTTGGTATTTCGGCGAAACGAGAGTTTAACCTCGCGGCCTTCAAGATCAAGAATAATAGGATCGAGCTTTGGTGCCTCGCGCAATTTGCGAATGGTGCCAAGCAGGCTGATCATTATTTTTGCGCGTTAAGGAAAGTCACAATTTTTGGTGCCACTTCTGCACGGAATTTTTTGCCCGAGAACACGCCATAATGCCCCACACCCATTTGCAAATGATGCAGTTTCTTTGCCTTGGGAATATTGGGGCAAAGATCATGCGCAGCCTCTGATTGGCCAACACCTGAAATATCAACACGCTCGCCTTCAATTGTCATCAATGCAGTTTTGGTTATAGCGCCGGGCTTCACAAGATTGCCACGGTGCAAATAAGTGCCATTGGGCAGATCGTGATTGATGAAAACCCGGTCCACTGTTTGCAAATAGAACTCTGCCGTTAAATCCATCACGGCCATATATTCATCATAGAAAATTTGGTGCTTTTCAGCATCTTCTTCCACGCCATCAACCAGTGACCGATAAAGATCGCGGTGGGCTTTTAAATGGCGGTCCATATTCATCGAAAGAAAACCACCAAGCTGCATGAAGCCCGCATAAACATCACGGCCAACACCGGCATGCGGACCCGTTACTTTCATGATCATGTTGTTGCGGAAATAGGCTGAACCTTTTTCAACGGCTAATTTATTGACGGCAGTTGGGCTTCGGCGCGTATCAACTGGGCCTCCCATCAACACCATCGACAGAGGCGCTAATTTATCATCGGCAGCATTCATTAGCGAGACTGCAGCAAGCACGGGAACGGAAGGCTGACAGACGGCCATCACATGCGCGCGCGTTTTCAAATGATGCAACATGGTGATTACTTGGTCCGTGTAATCATCAAGATCAAACAAGCCTGCTTCAACAGGCACGTCACGCGCATCCATCCAATCCGTCACATAAACATCATAATGCGGCAGCATTTCTTCGATGGTGCCACGCAGCAGCGTTGCGAAGTGACCAGACATGGGGGCCACCATTAGCAATTTGGTTTGTGGCTTCTTTTGATCTACTTTGGCGAAATTGATTAAATTGCAAAAGGGCGATTGCCAAACGATGTTCTCCGTAACGGCAACTGACTTGCCATCAATCACTGTGGTGGAGATTTCAAAACTGGGCTTATCATAGCGCCGTGTAGCGCGCTCAAACATATTGAGTGAGGCAGCGGTGCTGCGGCCAAAACTGGTGGCAGCCATTGGGTTCGCATCATGCTGCCAGAATGCTAAGCCAGCATTTGCCATAAAACGCAGTGGTTGCAGGGCGGCGTGGTTCATTTCGTATAGTGGATAAAGCATGTGGAGTATCGGATTCCCTTTGGTCATGGTCAGGGTTGTAGCACTTTTTTCAGGCCCTCTGCCAAGCCCTTTGCATCAGTTGTATATGGGAAGTGCTTAATGAATTTTCCATCTGGACCCATGAGGTATAAAATGGAGCTATGGTCCATCTCATAATCCGCAGAGTTTTTAGGGTCAGGCACTTTTTGGTAATAGATATGATAGACCTTGGCAATGGCCGCCACTTGCTCTGGTGTTCCGGTAAGACCAACCAAACGCGGGTGAAAATTCTTCACATAATCACCCATTATTTTGGACGTATCGCGTTCAGGGTCAACACTTACAAAGATCGGCGTAATACTGTCTGACAAGGCCCCCATTTCCGTAAAAGCCGCAGATACCACCTGCAATTCAGCCGGACACACATCACCGCAATTGGTGAAGCCGAAAAACAAAAGCATATATTTTCCGGCATAAGTTTTTTCAGTAACCATCTCACTTTTGTCATTCACCATGGTAAAGGGGCCGCCGATCAAGGCGGTGCCTGAGCTCATTTGAGCTGGCTTTAAGGTGGTGAGCGCCAAAGCTGCAATGAGCACTGAGAGGAGAATAAGACCAGCCGCTAAAATAAGCTTGGGGCGTGAGGGCAGAAGTGAGCTGTTTTGCATAATGGAAAAGACTATACTCAATCTATGCAAATTGGTGCTGAGACAAAATGACCATGACAGATATTCTCCCAAGGCTTGGCGATGCACAGAATGCTGGCCTGTTGCGGCTTCGCACCTTGGTGCGGTTGCGCTGGCTGGCGGTGATTGGGCAATCGATTGCAGTTTTGGCTGTGCAATTCCTATTGGGCTTCCGTGTGCCTTTGGGCGAATGCCTTTCGCTCATCGCCCTCAGCGCGTGGCTCAATGTTTTTCTCACCCTGCGCTGGCGCAGCGGGCAAAGATTGGCATCGAGGCCCGCTGGATTGTTGCTGGGCTATGATGTGCTGCAATTGGCCGGCCTGCTTTATCTCACCGGTGGTTTGGAAAACCCATTTGCATTTTTGTTTCTGGTTCCGGTCACGGTATCGGCAACATCGTTGCCCCTGCCATGGACTTTGACATTAGCCAGCTTGGCCTTTGGCTGCTCCACCCTACTGGCCTTTATGCACAGGCCTTTGCCGTGGGCGGCGGCCCAAGTTTTTGAACTACCGCCAACTTATGTGGCGGGCATGTGGGCAGCTCTGGTTTCGGGAACCGTATTTTCCAGCATCTATGCCAGACGCATTGCCGAGGAAGCCCGGCTTATGTCGGCCGCCCTTTCCGCCACTGAAATGGTGTTAGCGCGTGAGCAGCGGCTTTCCGCTTTGGATGGCTTGGCTGCTGCTGCCGCACATGAATTGGGAACACCACTTGCCACTATTGCATTGGTGGCCAAAGAGCTCAAACGCGAGGTTCCAAAATCCTCTCCGTACACGGAGGATATTGATTTGCTTATCAGCCAAGCGGCGCGCTGCCGTGAAATTTTAACCAAACTTGCGGTACCTGAACAACTTTCCGATGATGTGTATCAACAGGTGAGTTTCCACGCGATGATTGAAGATTTGGTGGCTCCCATGCGCGGCTCAGAAGTTCAAATTCTCATTGATGCGGGCCCTGCCGATGAGAAGAAGCCAACACCCGAACCCATCTTCAAGCGCAACCCCGCGATTAATTATGGGCTTGGAAACTTGCTTGAGAATGCCTTTGACTTTGCCAAAACCCAAGTGCAAGTGAAGGCCCGCTGGACCGCAACTCAAGTAGTCTTAAGTGTCTCTGATGATGGACCTGGCTTTGATCAGTCCATTTTTGATCAGCTCGGAGATCCCTTTGTAACCACAAGGCCGGGTTATGGGGCCGATGGGCAATCAGAAGTGGGCCATCATGATGGCATGGGACTAGGGCTTTTCATTGCCAAAACTTTGCTGGAACGCTCGGGGGCCACTGTCACACTTTCAAATCAAAAGGTTTCGCTGCAAGGAGCAGTGATCACTGTGGCTTGGCCGCGCAAGGATATTGATTTAAGCAAAGCGATAGACCCTAAGGCCAAGAGCGTATAAAGAGCCACCCATGAACCAGACCCTCGAAAAAACTCTCCTTCTCGTTGATGATGATAAACCCTTTCTCACCAGGTTGGGTCGCGCCATGGAAACGCGTGGCTTTGTGGTGCGAATGGCTGATACTGTGGCCGATGGCATTGCCGAAGTGCGCAAAGAAGCGCCAGCCTTTGCGGTGGTTGATTTGCGCCTGACCGATGGCAATGGCTTGGACGTTATCGAAGCTTTGCACGCCACGAGGCCAGATGCGCGCGTGGTGGTGCTCACCGGATATGGCAATATCGCTACGGCTGTTACCGCAGTTAAATTAGGTGCGATTGATTATCTTGCAAAGCCTGCTGATGCTGATGCCGTTTATGGTGCACTGATGGGCAGCACTGAAAACCGCAATGCTTTACCTGATAATCCAATGTCGGCTGATCGCGTTCGTTGGGAGCATATTCAACGGGTATTTGAATTGTGCAGCCGCAATGTTTCTGAAACCGCGCGCAGACTTAATATGCACCGCCGCACTTTGCAGCGGATTTTGGCAAAACGAGCACCCAAATAATTAAGGGTCCCACAGCCCATGCAGGCGCTGCGCTCCGGCTTGAGCAAAGGCGATCAGCACAGCACGCCGTCTTGAAGCGTGCAGAGCGTGAGTTGAGGCTTCGCGCATAATTTCGGCACCCCATTGATCAGCCACAATTAGCCCGGCCTCTGGAGGCATCATCAGTTGGTCCATGGTAAGCGGAATAGCGAAGGAAAAGCGATCGCAATAGTCGCGGTATTCTGGCCATTTGCTATCGACTTTGAAATCTTCTGGCGATGATTTGATTTCAACAATCCACAAGGTGCCATCAGGGGCCAGGCCAATTACATCAGCTCTTCGTCCTGATGCTAAAGTGAACTCGGTGAGAATTGAAAAATTATGCGCCCGCAAAAGCCGGCCCACGCCGCGCTGAATGGCAGCTGCCGTTTCAGATTGGCGGCCATCAGGTTTTAAAGCAGAGGCAGGAATTTCAACCAGATTATTCCTCGTCGAATTTTGTAGCGATTAGATTTTCCAGAGCCTGCATGGCAGCTTGGGCTTGCGGGCCAGAGGCTTCGACGGTGATCGATGTGCCCATGCTGGCCGCTAACATCATAAGACCCATAATGGAGGTGCCTGGCACTGTTTGGCCCTCGCGGCTCACCAGAATGCTGGCATCAAAACCTTCAACACATTTTACAAACTTTGCTGATGCCCTAGCATGGAGCCCGCGTTGATTGATGATCTCTAAGTCTTTCGAGAGTGTCGCCATTAGTCACCCAAAACCTGACTGGCGATATTGATATATTTGCGGCCCGCATCTTGCGCGGCGGCGGCAGCTTTGTGCAGATTGCAATCTTTGCGCACACGCGCAAGCTTCACCAACATTGGCAAATTCAAACCGGCAACAACTTCGACCTTGCCATCTTCCAAAAGCGAGATTGCAAGATTTGAAGGTGTACCACCAAACATATCCGTCAGCACCATAACGCCGTCGCCATCATTCACGCGGGCCACTGCAGCGGCAATATCGGCGCGGCGCACCTCCATGCGGTCATCAGGGCCAATGCAAATGGCTTCAATTTTTTCTTGGGCACCCACCACATGCTGCAAGGCATGGATGAACTCATCAGCAAGGCGGCCATGGGTGACGAGAACCAAACCGATCATAAAGTGCCAGCCCCATCAATCATCAAATCTAGTATCCCATTTTGTTCGAAGGCACTGCTTAGCGCTTTTTTACCCGTCATGAAAAGACTTATCGTTGCAAAAAAGCGCGAATGCGGGCGGGCGCTGAAGCCTGTTTACCATCAAGTCTAAGGCACGGAAACACATGATTCATGAAGCTTGATTGAAGTTCAGAAGCCTCCGGCATGCGCGAGATTTCAGCCAGCGCCACAAGATCAATTATATGGCTCAGTTTCACGCAAGCCAAATACGGACACGTTACGATGCCTTGACCTCTAATTTCAAGCTTACCTGCCAGAACAGCAGGAGCTCTGGCGATGAGCGCGCCATCTTGCTCAGAAATGAGAACCTGATCATCCGCCACCAATGTTGCCCCACGCGCCTCATCAAGAAGGCGCAACACCAAGTCAGATTTACCACTGCCAGAGTCTCCGCGAATAAGCAGGCCAAATTCGCCAATGGCCATACAACTGGCATGAAAGTTTTGCGGGCTCATGTTAGGTCAGCTGGCGTCCAGCCTTCGGCTATGGCCGGGATGCGAACCACAAATCGAGCACCAAGAACTGTGCGCTCACTATCGGCTTGAGCCTTGCCCAAGCGGTTCTCCGCAATAATTGTACCCTTGTGGGCCTCAACCACTTGGCGCGAAATGGCTAGGCCCAAACCAGAGTTGCGACCAAAATGCTGCACTGGACGATCCGTATAGAAGCGCTCAAACACCCGCTCAAGATTTTCCGCTTGAATACCAGGGCCATGGTCTTCAACGCGAATTTCAACATCATCGCCCAAGCGCCGCACCCGCACATGAACTTTGGTGTTTGCTGTGGTGAAAGAGCGAGCATTATCTATTAGATTGCGGAACACTTGGCCTAACCGCGAATCATTGCCAAGCACTGTATATTTGGTTGCCGCTTTGCTTTTTTCCGTAACAGGCTGCACCACCAGCAAAATTTCAGCATCGCCATCTTTGCCCGTTTCATTGGCAAGATTTACAATGCTGCCCAAAAGTTTAGAGAGATCAACGGGCCTAGTTTCATTGCGGGCCAATTCAGCATCAAGCCGCGAAGCATCGGAGATGTCTGTGATCAAACGGTCCATGCGCTTCACATCATCAACAACGATTTCGATAAGACGTTTGCGTTGTTCATCGGTTTTAACAAAGCTCAAAGTTTCAACCGCACTGCGCAGCGACGTAAGTGGGTTTTTAAGTTCGTGGCTCACATCAGCAGCAAAGGCTTCAATGGCTTCAATGCGCTTATAAAGTGCGCCAGTCATGTCGCGCAGCGAACCTGAAAGCTGGCCGATCTCATCGCTGCGTCCAGTGAAATCGGGAATTTCTACGCGCTTATTAATGCCCCTTCGCACGCGATCTGCCGCAGCTGATAATTTGCGAATGGGGCTAGCAATTGTTGCTGCTAATAAAGCCGAAAGCATAAGCGCCACCAAGGCCGCAAAACCGAATGTGAACAGCACCACGCGACGCTCGGCCCGCAGCACACCATCAATCTCGCCACCCTGCGTTGAAAGAATGAGGGCACCAAGCACAGCGCGAAAGCGTTGCACCGGCACCGAGACCAGCACAATAATTTCGCGATTATCATTAAGCCGCACCACGCTTACGGAAGCGCCATTCAAAGCAGCCTTCACTTCCGGCACTTCATTATTGCTATCCAACCCATAATCAACATGAACAGGATAATCATTGGCAAAAAACCAATCGAGGCTGCGATTGATAAACTTCATCACAACATTTTCATTTCCGTTGCCCTGCGGATTGAGATTGGTTTGGATAATGTCATTGCCGCCATAAAGGAAGCTTGAATCCACCACCATGTTGCCGCCCGTATCAATAATCTGTGCGCGGATGGTGGTGTTAGCCAAAAGGCGCTTTAAAACTGGGCCAGCGGTTTCAGGGCTGATGGGAAAATCGAGGCTGCTTTGTTCAGCATCGGTGTTGCCATTCGAATCATCAAGTGAGTCAGGATTTATGACAATGGAGCTTGTGTCGGCTGTGGCTGAACCAGCAATGGCCGCGGCAATAATCTGCCCCTGCACCAACAGGCTTTGCACACGGGCATTGATCAGGCCTTGGCGGAACTGATTGAAATAGAGAATCCCAATCGCCAGAATAACCAGACCGAGAATATTGATCAGAGCAATGCGGGCTGTGAGACTGGCGGGCGCTAGTCTTTTTAAAATACCGCGCGAAGGTTTTTTGGGTGCGACTAAGCCAGTCTCATCACTTTCGTGGAGGTCATCACTTTCTAAATCTTTGAAGCTGTCAGGCATCGCGGCGCAACGCCTTTCTCTTGTCGCTATTGCTCTTTAAAACGGTAGCCCACGCCATAAAGCGTTTCAATGCCGTCAAAGCTTTCATCAACCTGATTGAACTTTTTGCGCAGGCGCTTGATGTGGCTGTCAATCGTGCGATCATCAACATAAACCTGATCATCATAAGCAGCATCCATCAAAGCATCGCGGCTTTTCACAATGCCCGGACGCAGAGCAAGAGCTTGCAAGATAAGAAACTCAGTTACGGTGAGTGTAACTTGTTGGCCAACCCAGGTGCAGGCATGGCGATCAGAATCCATCACCAATTTGCCACGCTCGATAATCTTGGTAGCATCAGTCACCACTGGTGTGCCGTCGCGCGGCACCGCGCGGCGCATCACGGCCTTAACTCGCTCAACAAGGAGGCGTTGCGAAAATGGCTTCTTCACAAAATCATCAGCACCCATTTTCAGGCCGAAGAGTTCATCAATCTCATCATCTTTAGAGGTGAGGAAAATGACGGGAAGATCGGTCTTTTGGCGAATGCGGCGCAAAAGTTCCATGCCATCCATGCGCGGCATTTTAATATCAAAAATAGCCATATCGGGCGGGTTGTCTTGCAAACCCTGCAGGGCTGCCGCTCCATCATTATATTTCTGCACTGTGTAGCCTTCGGCTTCCAGCACCATGCCCACGGATGTTAAGATATTGCGATCGTCGTCAACCAGAGCCACTATTGGCATATGTCGTCATCCCTATTGTTGTCGTGCCAGCTCGATAGGTATAAAACTGGAACAAATTGTGGCAGAGACCTTAGGACCGAAATTTACAAAATGAAAGAGACAGCAAAAACTGTTTTACTTCGGGCAAAGATCGGAACTTTGTCGGTGATCGATTTTGAGACGGGAACACCTTTTGGGGCATTGGTTAATGTGGCCACAGATGAGGCTGGGTTGCCATTATTTTTGTTTTCAAAATTAGCACGGCATACAAAATCACTTTTGGAAAATCCCGCTGCCAGTCTGTTGGTTTCAGAACTTCCAGAGCAAGGCGATGCCCTTACGGGATTTCGCGCGACCATTGTGGGCACTGTGTTTGAAGCGAAAATTGATCCTGCATTATATTTGGACAAGCATCCATACGCGGAGATGTATATTGGATTTGGCGATTTTGGTTTTTGGCGCATGGCGCCACAGAAGATTTATGTTGTCGCTGGCTTCGGACGAATTCAGAATTTCAGCTGGGAACCCTAGACGGAGATATCTGCCACGGCGCTCTCTTCAATAACTGTTTTAATATTCAATAGATCATTGCTGGCAATCCAGTTTTTGGCGTAAGCCATGTCAAAACCATGTTCAAGCCAACGCTTAATCAAACGCTGCTCCAATTCATCAATTGGCTCATTGACAAAGATCGAATAATCAAACAGCGGTTTTAGGCGATCCCATGGGCTTTGTTTTAGAAGGAGATAATTGCCCTCCACCAAAATAAATTTTGCCTCATCTGTTACAATATCGGCTGCGGCCCGCGAAAGCTCCATGCTGCGATCAAATACTGGAATAGCAATATCGGCCTCGCGCGATTTAATCCGTTTCAAAAGAACTTCGAAACCTCCCACATCATAAGTATGCGGAGCGCCCTTGCGCGCTCGGTGGCCTCTGGCATTCAAAACTGCGTCATCAAAATGAAAGCCATCCATAGGCACCACAATGGCGGTCTCGCCTTGTGCAACAAGCGCTTCGCGCAAATGTTCGGCAAGTGTGGATTTACCTGAGGCAGGCCCCCCCGCAACACCCACCATAAAGCGTAAAGCCTCACCCGATTTTTCGCGAATGAGGCTTGCAAGTTCATGCGCGTTTGGCATTAGGTGCCCAAGAGTTCTGGTGGTGGCTCTTTAGCACCAGTCATCATGGCCACAGCATCCGACATCGAAAAATCTTTTGAGTTAATCGTGCACAGCCTGCGGCCTAAGCGATGAATGTGAATCCGGTCACACACTTCAAACACATGCGGCATATTGTGTGAGATCAAAATAATCGGCATGCCGCGCTTTTTAACGTCCCGGATCAACTCCAACACGCGGCGCGATTCTTTTACACCGAGAGCTGCGGTTGGTTCATCCATGATCACCACTTTAGAGCCAAAAGCCGCAGCACGCGCCACGGCCACACCTTGGCGTTGGCCTCCAGATAGTGTCTCAACAGCTTGGTTGATGTTTTGTATGGTCATCAACCCAAGCTCGGTGAGTTTGTCGCGGGCAAATTTTTGCATCGCGGCCCGGTCCATCATGCGGAAGAATGAGCCTAGCGCTCCGGGTTTGCGAATTTCACGACCGAGAAACATGTTATCCGCAATAGAGAGCGCTGGTGACAAAGCAAGGTTCTGATAAACCGTTTCAATGCCAGCCGAACGCCCATCTTGTGGCGAACGGAAATTCACCGCTTGGCCATCCAGCTTGATTTCACCATGATCGGGCGTGACCGCACCGCAGAGTGCCTTGATCAAAGTGGATTTCCCAGCACCGTTATCGCCGATAACACCCAGAATTTCATCAGGGTAGAGATCAAAGTCGGCACCATTCAAGGCCACAACCGTGCCGTAGCGTTTCATCAGCCCACGGGCTTGCAATATTGGAGTACGCGTTGTCATTGTGAAGCCCTCCGCAGCCATTGGTCAATGGCAACTGCAACGATTACCAGACAGCCCGATGCAAAGAGCTGCCAATAAGAATCTACGCCTGCAAGCGATAGACCGGTGTTAAACACGCCCACAATAATGGCACCGAGAACTGAACCTACAATCGAAGCACGACCACCAAACAGTGAGGTGCCGCCGATCACCACAGCGGTGATGGAATCGAGATTTACGGTTTCAAAGGCGATGGGTGAGATCGAGCCCACTCGACCGATGGCAATCCATGAGCCAAAGCCAACGATCAGACCAGCCAGCGCATAAACAGAAATTAAGGTGCGATCAATTTGAATGCCTGAAAGTTTGGCGGCATCAGGATCATCGCCGATAGCATAGACATGGCGACCCCAGGCTGTGCGGTTCAAAAGATACCACGCCAAAATGGCCAAGAGGATGAGAGCAAAGCTGCCATAAATAAACGTGGCACCACCTATACTGATGGTATCGCCAAACCACAAAAGGCCAGGAGCCTTTTCATCTAAATCCGTGGGACGAATAGATTCTGAGCCGGAGTACCAGAGCTTCAAAGAATTGAAGATATAAACAGTACCCAAGGTAACAATGAAGGGGGGAATGCGAGCTTTCGTCACTAAGGTTCCGTTCAATGTCCCCATCAAAGTGCCAATCGCCATGCCACATGGAATGGCAAGGTAAACGGGAATACCATGAATTGTTGCAAGCCTACCCATCACCATCGCGGAAATAACCAACATAGCTCCCACTGAGAGATCAATACCAGCTGTGAGAATGACGATGGTTTGAGCAATGGCAACAATGCCCGTTACGGTGACTTGTTTTAAGATCAGTGATAAAGTGCTGGGCGTCATAAAATTATGCGCAAAGCCAAAGCCGAGAACAGACGCGATCAAGATGATTGCGGGAATCGCTGTTGGATAATCTCTCAAGAATCCACGCACACGCGAAAGAAGGCTTTGGTCATCCTCTGCGAATGAAGCCACCGCCGTATCGGCTTGGTTCAATTTAGCTTCAAAATCAGAAATTGTTTTTGTTGGTGCGGTTTCGGGAACAAGAGCTTTGCTCTCGACCGATCTGGTCCCAACAGGTTTACGTTTGACTGCGCTTTTTTTTGCAGCCTTCGGCTTTGTTGCCATGTTGCCCTCTCTTGACGTTCCCAATCGTTGTTCATCTGTGTCGCTTAATGGACACTTTATAAACGAAAGGCGACGCTAGCGCCGCCTTTCGCAATTTTCAAGTAGCTAAGAAGCTATTAGCCCCAGCACTTTGCAAGGCCTTCCTTGGTGTCAATTGACTTGACGCCATCGACAGGCTTGTCGGTGATCAGGTTTACGCCTGTGTTCATGAATGTGAGGCCTTCAGTTACTGTTGGCTTTGTACCATCCTTAGCAAAAGCAGCAATTGCTTCGATGCCCTTTGACGCCATCAACAATGGGTATTGTTGTGAAGTTGCACCGATTACTCCCGCTGCAACGTTTTTGACACCTGGGCAGCCGCCATCAACTGAAACGATGAGAACACCTTTTTCCTTGCCAGCAGCTTTGAGAGCAGCAAATGCGCCTTCAGCAGCTGGTTCGTTGATGGTGTAAACAACATTGATGTTTGGTTCTTTAGCGAGCAACAATTCCATGCCCTTTTGGCCGCCTTCAGGATTTGGACCCCAACCTTCGTGACCTACAACACGCGGATCAGTTTCCGAGCCCAAGATCTTTGGGTTAGGCACATCAATACCGAAGCCTTTAAGGAAGCCAGTGTCGCGCAGAACGTCAACCGAGATGTTGGTCTTATCAATGTTAAGCATACCGATCTTGGCGTCTTTTGCCTTGTCGCCGAGTTGAGCCTTGGCCCAAGCACCGATTAATGTGCCAGCTTCGAAGTTGTCGGTAGCAAAGGTGATGTCTTGAGCGTCTTTGTCACCCAGTGGAGTATCGAGTGAGATCACGAGAATGCCAGCAGCGCGGGCCTTCTTGAGAGCTGGACCAACATCGTCATTTGATGGGGTGATCAGAATGCCCTTGGCACCTGCTGCCACGCAGTTTTCAACGGCAGTGATTTGTAAAGTAGCATCGCCATCTTTTTCGCCAGCGAAAGCTTGCAGGTCAATGCCAGCAGCTGTCGCTGCAGCAGTTGCACCTTCCTTCATCTTAACGAAGAAGGGGTTGGTGTTGTTCTTGGTGATCAAGCAAGCTGGTGTGCCAGCAAATGCTGTTGTTGCGAAAGCAGACAATGCTACGCCAACAAGTGCGCTTTTAAGAATAGACTTCATTAGAATTCCTCCCATGGAACGGGCCATGCATGGCCCAATGTAACAACTGATTTAAGTGGTGATTGGAGGGTAAGCATTTTCCGCTCCTCCCCTTTCGCCTCTTATCATGGACGAAAAAATAAGCGTCTGTCAATAAGTAAATCGGAATGATTTATTATTGACAGTTAAACGCGCTTGCGAGATGGTCATGCAAAACATAAGAACATGCTGAAAAAACTGGCGGCTAGGAGAGGTTTTGAATATAGAACGCGGCATGGGTGAAAAGCTGGGCAATGCAGGCCCAACCTTGGCGCGTGGAACCTCGCAAATCGGTGTTAGGCTTTATAATGAGCGCTTGGCGCTCTCGCTCATTCGCCAACATGGGCAACTTCCTAAAGCAGAAATTGCAAGGCTTACCGGCCTTTCAGCCCAAACTGTATCCGTTATAGTCAGGCAGTTGGAAAAAGACGGCCTTTTAATCAAAGGCCAAAGGCAACGTGGAAAGGTGGGCCAGCCGCTCACACCATTTATGCTTAATCCAGACGGCGCATTTTCCATTGGCCTCAAGGTGGGCCGCAGATCTGGCGATCTTGTCCTGCTTGATCTAGCTGGACATGTGCGCGCCACGGTTCGTCAGGCCTATCATTTTCCAACCCCATCAGAATTTTTAAAATTTGCTAAAAATGGAATCGACAAACTTGTCTCAAGCCTGCCAGATAAATTGCGCTCGCGTATTTCAGGCATGGGGATTGCTGCACCCTTTGAACTTTGGAATTGGGAAGAAGAAGTGGGTGCGCCCCATGACGTGCTGGAGGCCTGGCGCGGCTTTGATTTGATGAGCGAGCTTGCAAAGATCTGTAACTTTCCGGTCTTCCCCTGCAATGATGCAACCGCAGCCTGCGCTGCCGAATTATTTTTTGGCCGCGGCGGAGATTTTCAAGATTTTGCGTATTTCTATATTGGATTTTTTATTGGCGGCGGCATTGTGGTCAATGGCTCACTGCTGCAGGGCCGCACTGGTTATGCTGGGGCCATGGGCCCAATTCCAGTGCCAGGGCCAAACGGGCCTGAACAGTTGATCAGGCACGCTTCAACTTATCAACTTGAGCGCATGCTATTTGCTGAAGGCCGCGACCCTTTGTTGCTTTCGCGCAGCCGGGATGATTGGTCTGAAGTTGGGCCAGCTTTAGATCACTGGATCAACTTGACAGCGCAGAGCCTTGCTTATGCAAGTTTAGTTGCGGCTTCAGTTATGGAATTTGAAGCAATTATAATTGATGGAGCAATTCCTGCGGCAGTGCGCCAACGCATTGTCGCTGGCATCCAGGAAAATTTACAAAAACTTGACCAACGCGGCATTGCTCCCTTGCAAATTGTTGAAGGTTTGATTGGCGTGGACGCCAGAGCAAAGGGGGCAGCCAGCCTTCCCTTATTTGCAAATTTCATTATTGATCGTGATGTTTTATTTAAAGAGGCGGTAAATGCTTAAAGGTTTAAATCCATTGCTCGGACCAGAGCTTTTAAAAGTGTTGCGCTCAATGGGCCACGGCGATGAGATTGCTATTGTTGATGGCAACTATCCGGCTGACACTGATGCCAAACGCTTGGTGCGCGCTGATGGCCACAGCGCCAGTGATATGCTTGATGCAATTCTTTCGGTTATGACCTTGGATGACATGGAGCCTGATTGCGCATTTCGTCCGGCAGCAAATCACGATCCTAAACGCATGGAGCCAGTATTTGTTGAATTTGCTGCAATTGTAAAAAAGTGGGAACCGCAGCGCAACATTGCGGCGTTAATGGGCGCTGATTTTTATGACCGTGTAAAAGGCTGTTATGCTATTGTTGCCACCAGCGAAGCGCGGCTTTTCGGCAATATCGTTTTGAAAAAGGGTGTGATACATCCTAAATAAGTCTTAGGAGTTTCACTTGAAGTCATTTTCCGATCTTACTGAACAAGAAATCATCGCCCTTGCTATTTCCAGCGAGGATGACGATGCGCGCGCCTATGCTGGTTTTGCTCACGCCTTGATGAGCGACTATCCAGCCTCGGCCAAAGTTTTTGTGGAAATGGCCGAAGAGGAGCATGAACACCGCCGCAGCTTGGCGGATCTTTACAGCAAGAAATTCGGGGATTTTATTCCGCTCATCAGGCGCGCCGACATCAATGGCTTTGTGAAGCACAAACCTGCATGGATGCTCAACAAGCTTGGCATTGATGCCATGCGTAAACGTGCCGAAGTGATCGAGCTTGAGAATTATCGTTTTTACACGCAAGCCGCCGAGCGCACGGCTGATCCACAAGTTAAAAAACTTTTGACCGATCTGGCCGCTGCTGAAAAAGGCCATGAGTCTTTGGCCTCCAAACTCGGGCTTGAGCATTTGACCACCGATGCCAAGGTTGATGAAAATGAAACCCAGCGCCGCTTATTCTTATTGCAGGTGGTGCAACCCGGCCTTGTCGGTTTGATGGATGGTTCAGTTTCAACATTAGCGCCAATTTTTGCGGCTGCTTTTGCCACGGGCAATACGTGGCAAACATTCCTGGTGGGCGTTGCTGCTTCAATAGGTGCTGGCATTTCCATGGGCCTTGCTGAAGGCCTTTCCGATGATGGAAAATTAACTGGCCGTGGCCATCCGCTCATTCGCGGGCTTGCCTCTGGCATCATGACGGCTGTGGGTGGCCTTGGTCACACTTTGCCGTTCTTGCTCATCAATTTCCACTCAGCTTTTATTTTTGCTGTGGCCGTAGTGATTGTTGAGCTTGGCCTTATCTCGTGGATCCGCTGGAAATATATGGACACACCATTCTTAAAGGCCGCATTGCAAATCGCCGTTGGCGGCATGTTGGTGTTTCTCACTGGCATATTTATTGGCAGTGCTTAGAGAAAATCCCGCAAAAAGTTGAAGACTTCTGCGATAAGGATTTGCTCCACCATACTGACTTCAGCGCAAGCGTCTTGGTGCAACGGCTATTGCCGTGAGAGGATCTTCCGGCCAAGAATGTTTGGGGTAACGCCCACGCATATCTCTGCGCACTTCTGGGTAAACATTCACCCAAAAGGTTTCCATCGATTGTGTAACAGCGACTGGCTTACCGCCGGGTGACAATAGTTCGATTTTTAAACGCGCGCGGCCCTCAGCAATTTGTGGTGCGGATTTCAGGCCAAACATTTCTTGCAAGCGCACACTCAGCACCGGATCGCCATCAACATCATAATCAATTTTATACTGCCCGCCTCCCGGCACTTCCATGCGCGAAGGTGCCAGCCTTTCGATTTTAGAAAGCAATGAATGCTCCACAAGCCCACGCAAAATTGTCAGCATATCTAAATTAGATAAATGGGCTTTGCGACTCATGCCTGCCAAATAAGGCTGCAACCATTCTGAAACAGTCGCCAGCAAATGCGCATCAGAAAAATCGGGCCAACCAGTTTCAGGCATCACCCGGGATAGAAACATAATCCGTGTACGGAATATTTTTGAAGCATCGTTCCATGGTAATGAAGTTAGCCCCATGGCTTGCACACCTTGCGCCATGGCCGCTTGCACAGCTTCTGGCTCTGGTGTGGCCAAGGCCCGCTCTTCCAACACCAGTGCACTAAGTTTAACGTTACGCGCCGCACTCACAGCATTGGCTTTTGCATCCCAAAACACACCAGATGTTTCTGTGATGAGATCTTTAAAATGAAGGTCAATCTCAACGCGAGAAAGCTGCGCAGCCAGATATACCTTCGCATCAACTTGTGTGCCATCTAACAAAGCCACCGCAATATAATCTTCTTTCGCTAAAAGATCATGCGCTGGAACAATGGCACCGGCACCACTGGCCATGCGAAAACGGCCAAGCGACCCACGCTTTTGCGCAATGCGGTCTGGATAAGCAAAACCTAACAGCACCCCATGGGAAATAGCGGCACTGTCAGATTTAATATCAGCGCCATCGCGGATTTGCTTTGCCACTTGCCTCATCCGCTCACGCGCTGAACCCCGCACATGCAGCAATCGTGTTTCAACATCGACAGATGAATCGCGGGGTAACCCGTCGCGCTCAGAAATCAGCGCAGCAAGATCGGCAGCGAGGGCACCAGCGCCCAAATTTTTTCCGGCAATCACCATATGCGCAAGGCGCGGGTGCAGCGGCAGCCTCGCCATAGCGCGACCATGATCAGTGATCGTGTTTGATGACTCAAATGCCCCAAGTGATTTCAACAAATCCTGTGCTTGCGAAAATGCAGCAGCAGGCGGCGCTTCCAGCCACGGTAAACCATCCACCGTGGCCACCCCCCAATTGGCCAGTTCCAAAACCAATGATGATAAATCCGCAATGCGAATTTCAGGATCGTCATGGGCCAACAGCGCCCGCGTTTCCCCTTCTGGCCAAAGCCTATAACAGATGCCGGGCCCCACGCGGCCCGCACGGCCCTTGCGCTGCTCAGCAGAAGCTTGGCTCACCCGCACAGTCTCTAAGGCCGTCATTCCTGAAGCTGGGTCAAAACGTGGAGAACGCTTGAACCCAGTATCAATCACCGCCTCGATGCCATCAATGGTGAGCGATGTTTCGGCAATGGTTGTCGCCAACACAATCTTGCGCCGTCCTGCTTGAGCAGGCTTAATTGCAGCATCTTGATCAGCCAAAGCCATGGCCCCATAAAGCGGGCGCACATCAGTATTCTCAGGAACACCATCGGAAAGCAGCGCTTGTTCCACACGCCGAATTTCACCTTCGCCTGGCAAGAACACCAGCAAGCTACCTTTCACCTCGCGCAGTGCTTTTGAAATCGCCCGGACCGAATCAGGCACAAGTGTCTGCCGACTGGTCTTATCAAGATGCCGCGTTTCAACCGGAAACATGCGGCCCTTGGCGCTGATCAAAGGCGCATCCAACAAATGTGCTGACAATTTCTCAGTATCAAGCGTTGCCGACATCACAAGAATTTTCAAATCATCACGAAGCCCGCGCTGCACATCAAGAGAAAGCGCCAGTCCCAAATCACCATCCAAGCTACGCTCATGGAATTCATCGAAAATAATCAGGCCCGTGTCTGATAGTTCGGGATCAGCCTGCAAGCGCCTCGTGAGAATTCCTTCGGTCACCACTTCTATTCGAGTGGCATTAGAAACCTTGCGCTCCAGCCGCACAGTATAACCCACTGTTTGCCCCAGCTCTTCGCCCAGAGTTTGCGCCATGCGCGAAGCCGCAGCCCGTGCCGCAAGCCGCCGTGGTTCCAGCATCAAAATCTTTTTGCCCGCTAACCAAGGCTCAGACAGCAAAGCCAGTGGCACCCGCGTGGTTTTGCCAGCACCCGGTTCCGCCACCAATATAACAGAAGGCCGCGAGCTAAGCGCGGCCTTGAGGTCGGGAATTATGTCGTCAACTGGAAACTTCATTCCATCTCTTTTGCCCAAGGTGGGTTGGCTCCCGGCCTTGTGCAGGTAACGGCAGCAGCACGCGCTGCAAAATCAGCAGCATGGCGCAAATCTGCTTCGGTGATTGCGGCGAGTGCTTTCTTCGTCAAGTTGCCATCTTTAAGCAGTGTCGCCAGAAAACCAGCGGTAAATGTATCGCCCGCACCCACAGTATCAGCAATCACCACTTTGGGTGCCACTTGTGTGAACGCATAAGCTCTGGTGAAAATCTCAACACCTTCGCCGCCTCGGGTGATGGCAATAATTTTTGGGCCTTTCTTCAGCCATGCTTTTGCAGCTTTGGCGAAATCATGGTGCCCCGTCATCCAATGCACATCTTCATCGGAGATTTTTAAAATATCAGCCATGGCAATCAACCGATTGAGACGCGCCATATGTTCACGCTTGCTCTTAATTAAAGTGGGGCGAATGTTGGGGTCTAGCGAAATGACGCGAGTTTTTGTTTCGCGCTTCATCAAAGCTTCAAAAGCCCCACCGCAAGGTTCAGGAATTAAACTGATCGAGCCGAAATGCAGTGCGGCACAAGATTTTGGTAATTTTGGTAAATCTTTTTTCGTCACCATGCGCCCTGCCGATGCTGCATCAACAAACACATAGCGCGCTTGGCCATCGACCAATTTCACCAAAGCTAAAGTTGTATTCAAGTCCTGAACCTTGGCCGGCCGTATATCAACATGGCTTTCTTTCAAGCCAGCAATCAAGCTATCACCGAAGAAATCCGTCGAAAGACCCCCAAAATAGGAAACCGGCGCACCAAGTCTGCCTAGAGCAATAGCGGTATTGTAAATCGATCCCCCGTTAAATGGCTGATAGACGTCTGCTCCATCAGCGCCTTTACGCGGTAAAAAATCGATCAAAGCTTCACCGCAACACAAAATCATAGCAATATCCCCTAAATAAACGCATGGCCTTCATGCTATAAATCATACCGATAGTTTTATTGCCAGAGACTTTTCACTTGTGTACACCCCCTCCAGAAGATTTATGAGGGGCGCACCTCAAAACTGGAGTTCGAGAGAAACTATGACCACCCGCATCATTCCGGTCGATATTTTTGACATTATTGTTTTTGGCGCAACGGGCGATTTGGCCCAGCGCAAATTAATTCCGGCACTGTTTCACCGCGATGAGCAAGGCCAGTTGCCAGCCGAAGCCCGCATCATCGGCACCTCGCGCCGCGACATGGGCGATGATGAATTTAAAGCCTTCGCCATGGCAGCGCTTGAATCATTTGTGGATGAAAAACTTCGCACGCCAGAAACCATGGTGCGCTTTCTCGCGCGCCTGTCGTATATTGCAGCCGAAGCCAGCAAAGATGATGGCTGGCCCAAGCTTGAAACCAAGCTGAAAGATTTCGCGGACCGCACCCGCATTTTTTATCTTGCCGTTGGCCCAGATTTGTTTGGCCCCATTTGCGAACGTTTGGGCAATCACAATTTGGTCACTCCACTCACCCGCGTTGTCATTGAAAAGCCGGTGGGCAAAAGCGGCGCTTCCGCTAAAGCTTTGAATGAAGCCATTGGCAAAGTGTTTAGAGAGCCTGCGATTTACCGCATTGATCATTACCTCGGCAAAGAAACTGTGCAGAATCTTATGGCTTTGCGCTTTGCCAATGCGTTTTTTGAGCCGGTGTGGAATTCCGCTCACATTGATCATGTGCAAATTACCGTGGCTGAAACTTTGGGCGTTGAAGGCCGCGCTGGATATTATGATACGGCAGGCGCGCTGCGCGACATGGTGCAAAATCACATGTTGCAACTCTTGTGTTTGGTGGCCATGGAGCCGCCAACCTCTATGGAAGCGAATGCGGTGCGCGATGAAAAATTAAAAGTACTCAAATCTTTAAAACCCATAACCGCAGCAAACATTGATCAGCATGTGGTGCGCGGCCAATATCATAAAGGGGCTTCAGCCACAGGTGCCGTGAATGGTTATCTTGAAGAACTGGGCACTGAGTCAAAAACTGAAACCTTTGTGGCCATTAAAGCTGAAATCGGTTCATGGCGCTGGAATGGTGTTCCGTTCTATCTGCGCACCGGCAAGCGCCTGCCATCACGCGTGTCCGAAATTATGGTGCAATTCAAACCTGTGCCCCATTCGGTGTTTGATAAAACCGCGGGGCCTATGGAGCCAAACCGCTTGGTCATCCGCCTGCAGCCTGATGAGGGCGTAAAATTATTTTTGATGATCAAAGACCCAGGCCCGGGCGGAATGCGCTTGAAGCAAGTGCCATTAGATATGACATTCGCTGAATCCTTCAATGCCCGCAATCCTGATGCTTATGAACGTTTGCTGATGGATGTGGTGCGCGGCAATCAAACCCTGTTCATGCGCCGCGATGAAGTGACTGCTGCTTGGAAATTCATTGATCCGATTTTGGAAAATTGGAAAGAATCAACTGAGCCACCAAAATCTTATACATCAGGCACATGGGGCCCAAGCCAAGCCATTGCCATGATCGAGCGCGATGGCCGCACTTGGTACGAGGCACCCGCAGAATGATTGAAACGAGGCACAACTTCAAATCGGGCGCAGAACTCGCAAAAGGGTTGGCTCAAGATGTTGCAGAATGGCTTAAGGATGCCATAACTGAACGCGGCTTTGCCGTGTTGGCCGTTTCAGGAGGCACAACGCCCAAGCCATTTTTTGTGGCCTTGTCGCACCATAAGCTTGAATGGAAGAACGTGCAGATTACCTTGGTGGATGAACGCCAAGTGGATGAGACGAGCCCACGCTCCAATGCTAAATTGGTGAAAGAGGCACTTGTGCAAAACGAAGCTGCTGTCGCTCAGTTCATTCCGCTTTATCAAAATCCAAATGCTTCAAATCTTTCTCGCTTTGACGTGGCAATTTTGGGCATGGGCAATGATGGCCACACGGCATCATTCTTTCCGAGCGGCGATAACCTAGCCGCCGCATTGGATTTAGAACAAGCCCATTCTATCATTACAATGAATGCAACCGGCGCTGGCGAACCAAGATTAACATTTACACTACCACGGCTTCTCACGGCACGAAAACTTTGCCTCCATATTCAAGGGGCAGATAAAATGGCCGTTCTTGAAAAAGCTTTAAGCGGTGATGATCAAACCGAAATGCCAGTGCGCGCCGTGATCCATTCGCCAAAACCTTTAAATCTTTATTGGTGTCCATAATGTCCGTACACAGAACAGTTTCCGCAGTTACCGAAAAAATCATTGCCCGCAGCAAAGACAGCCGCGCGCGTTATTTGAGTAAAATTGAAGCGGCGCGAGACAATCAACCCAAGCGCAAATCTTTAGGCTGCGCCAACATCGCCCATGGCTATGCGGCGTGTGGCGCTGGTGACAAGGATGCCCTTCGCAATGGCACTGGCCCCAACTTGGCAATCATCACATCTTATAATGATATGCTCTCGGCCCATCAGCCTTTTGAACATTATCCAAATCTCATTCGTGAAGCGGCGCGTGATGCGGGCGGCACAGCGCAAGTGGCGGGCGGAGTTCCCGCCATGTGCGATGGTGTTACCCAAGGCGAAACGGGCATGGAACTTTCGCTGTTCTCACGCGATGTGATTGCGCTTTCCACCGCGGTTGGTCTTTCACATCAGATGTTCGATTCAAGTGTCTATCTTGGCGTCTGCGATAAAATTGTACCAGGTCTTATCATTGGTGCATTGGCCTTCGGGCATTTGCCCGCCGTGTTCATTCCCGCTGGCCCCATGACATCTGGCTTGCCCAATGAAGAAAAAGGCAAAATCCGTCAGCTTTATGCTCAAGGCAAGGTGGGGCGCGAGGCACTGCTTGAAGCAGAATCCCAAGCCTATCACGGCCCCGGCACCTGCACATTTTATGGCACCGCCAATTCCAACCAAATGTTGATGGAAATTATGGGCCTGCATTTGCCTGGTTCCACCTTTGTGAACCCCGGCACGCAGTTGCGTGATGAAATCACCAAGGCCTCGGCCAAGCAAGCGCTCAGCATTTCAACCATTGGAAACAATTACACGCCCATTGGTAAAATCTATGATGAGAAAGCCGTGGTCAATGGCGTAGTGGGCTTGCTTGCCACGGGCGGCTCCACCAACCACACCATGCACGTGGTGGCTATGGCAGCCGCTGCTGGCATCGCCCTCACATGGGATGATTTGGCCGAGCTTTCAAAGGCCATTCCGCTGCTCACCAGAATCTACCCCAATGGCAAAGCCGATGTGAACCACTTTAACGCAGCTGGCGGCATGGGCCTTCTGATGCGTGAATTGCTGAGCGCTGGCCTGCTGCATGAAGATGTAACCACCATCATGGGCAAGGGCCTTAAAGGTTATTTGCAAGAGCCAGGTTTGAAAGAAGATGGTTCGATCACTTGGCGCGAATGTGCAAAAACTTCTGGCGATACATCCGTGCTGCGTAGCGTATCAGAGCCTTTCCAAGCTACAGGCGGTCTTAATGTGCTCGAAGGTCCACTTGGCCGCGCGGTGATTAAATCATCAGCCATTCCGGCGGATCGTCATATAATCGAAGCGCCCGCCCGCGTGTTCCACTCTCAAGAGGAATTACATGAGGCTTTCAAAGCGGGTCAATTGAATAAAGATGTGATTGCCGTGGTGCGTTTCCAAGGGCCAAAAGCCAATGGCATGCCAGAACTTCACAGAATGACACCACCTCTGGCCGTGTTGCAAGATTTGGGTTACCGTGTAGCGCTCATCACCGATGGTCGCATGTCTGGCGCATCGGGCAAAGTGCCAGCCGCCATTCATGTGACACCTGAAGCTGCCGATGGGGGAGCCATTGCCAAAATAAAAGATGGTGATGTCATTCGCATTGATGCCACATCAGGCAGATTAGATATTATGGTCGATGCAAAAGAATTTGCCGCCCGCCCCGTCGCCACCAAAGATAATGCTAGCAATGAAGTGGGCACTGGTCGCGAACTCTTTGCAGCCTTCAGAAACCTCGCAGGAAGAGCCGATCAAGGTGCCTCAATTTTCGGGATGAACTAAATGAACAAAGATCTACAAAAAGACTTAGAGGTCGCTCTAAAACTAGCTCCCGTCGTTCCAGTGATGGTCATTGAAAATGTGAAAGACGCGGTGCCCCTAGCGCGCGCTTTGGTGCGCGGTGGTCTTCCAGTTTTGGAAATCACCTTGCGTACCGAATCTGCACTCGACTCAATCCGCGCTATTGTTGGTGAAGTGGAAGGGGCCATTATTGGTTCGGGCACCGTGCTCACCGCGCAACAATTGCGCGATAGCCGTAAAGCCGGTTGCACCTTCGCGGTGTCTCCCGGCTCAACGGGAAAATTATTAGGCGCTGCCGAAGATGAAGATATTGCATTGTTGCCCGGTGGTGTGACTGCCAGCGAATGTATGGCGCTTTTGGAGTGGGGCTACACCATTCAAAAGTTTTTTCCAGCAGAACTCGCAGGCGGTGCGCCCTATTTGGCAAGCCTTGCATCGCCCTTGCCGCAAATAAAATTCTGCCCTACAGGCGGCATCACGCCAGCACTGGCACCCAACTATTTGAGATTGAGCAACGTTATCACTGTGGGTGGCTCGTGGATGATTCCAAAGGCGTTGATTGCGGCGGGCGATTGGGTTGGTATTGAAAAATTAGCAAGCGAAGCAGCGAAGCTGAAATAACTTAGTCGCCTGCTTCATGCATGGCCTCAACATAGCGCTCAATGGCCAATGCTTCAGTGGAGAGGCCCTGACGATAAAACAGCAACAAGCTGAGCGCAAATGTTGCGATGATCGATGGCACTGGCCCCACAAATAAAAATATCGAAGCCACTGCGAAATAGAATCCGCGAATGCCAGTGTTTAAACTTTTAAGCGATTGCGTAAGAACGGTTGCCGTTTGGTCGATCATAATTTTTGCTTGTGGTGTATCGCCCGGCGCTTCATCCAAGCCGCCAATCATTGCCAGTGTATAGGCCAATTTACGAATGGCATAAGTGAATGAAAAAAAGCAAATCGCCATGATCAAAGTGATGGCTGCAAAATAAACCGTAAACATACCAAGGCTTACGGGCGGGAAGAATGCCATCTCGGTCAGCGAAGCATGGACACGGTTGATTGAGGCCAAAGTGCCAACCAAGCCAGCGAGCACGATCAAGGTGGCCGAGCCAAAGAACGACATTGACCCTGAAATATGACCGAGCAAAATCCCGTCAAACACCCGGTTCTCGCGCCTGCTATGCAGCAGCATCCGCATCCATTTAACCCGCACAACATGCAGCTGAGCATTCAACGTGCCATGACCAAAAAATTTAAGCACAGGTGCATAGAGCCCCCACAGAATAAAAATCCACAGCACCGCAAACACATGCAAGAAATCAAAATCATAAGGCAATGTCATGCGTGAATTTCCTTGATCGTGTCTGCTTTCACGGCAGGAGTTCGTTCCAAAGCATAATTTAAGTTGAACGCTGATGATGCCATGAACACCGGCGCACCATCAAGATCATGCGCGATAGATGAGCGGTTGGCCTCTTGAAAACCATCCATAGCCTTTGCGTCATCACATGAAATCCAGCGCAGAATTTCAAAGCGCGTAGTTTCAAATGTTGTCGGCACGCCATACTCATTGGCCAATCGATCAGCCAACACATCAAGCTGCAAAGCCCCCACCACACCGACAATAGCACCCGAGCCATCAATCGGCGTGAACAATTGCACCACACCTTCTTCAGCCAATTCTTCCAAAGCTGACTTTAATTTCTTCGCCTTCATCGGATCACCAAGCCGAACACGCCGTAAAATTTCCGGCGCAAAACTTGGCACCCCCGTGAACACAATATCTTCACCTTCAGTAAGTGTGTCGCCGATACGCAGCACACCATGGTTTGGAATGCCCACCACGTCTCCAGCAAAAGCCTCTTCCGCCAATGAACGATCTTGCGCAAAGAAAAACTGTGGTGCATTGAGTGCCAAACTTTTTCCCGTGCGCACAATCTTAACCCGCATGCCGCGAATAAGCTTGCCTGAAGCCACGCGCATAAAGGCAATGCGGTCACGGTGGTTGGGGTCCATATTGGCCTGAATTTTAAACACCACGCCTGTAAGTTTTTCTTCCGTAGCTTTTACCACACGTTGTCGCGCCTTCTGGTCGCGCGGGGGTGGCGCATAGGCGATCAGGGCATCAAGTAAATCACGCACACCAAAATTCTTCAGCGCCGAACCGAAATAGACGGGCGAGAGATGGCCCTCGAGAAAGGCCTGATGATCAAATTTCTGCCCCGCCATTTGTTGCAGCGCCAATTCATCCCGAAATTGCGCAGCACCAGCGGGTGATAAAAGCGTGTCAATCAACTTGTCTTCCGGACCAGATACAACTTGGCCCTCGGGGTCTTCATCAATGCGGCGCACCCTATGCGACATCAAATCATAAGTGCCAACAAAAGTTTTACCAATACCAATCGGCCACACCATTGGCACAATTGTGAGCGCCAAACCCTTTTCAATCTCGTCCAGCAAGTCCAAAGGCTCACGCGCTTCACGGTCAAACTTGTTAACGAAGGTGACAATGGGAATATCGCGCAACCTGCAAATTTCAAAAAGCTTGCGCGTGCGGTCTTCTATGCCCTTGGCCCCGTCAATGACCATCACCGCAGCATCAACAGCAGTCAGCGTGCGATATGTATCCTCTGAAAAGTCTTCATGGCCTGGCGTATCGAGCAAATTGAACACGCAATTATTATATTCAAATGTCATCACCGAGGTGACCACTGAAATGCCGCGCGCCCGCTCAATCGACATCCAGTCCGAACGCGTGCGTCTGCGGTCGCCCTTGGCGCGCACTTGCCCTGCAAGCTGAATGGCACCGCCAAACAGCAACAGCTTTTCCGTCAACGTGGTTTTACCAGCGTCCGGATGTGAAATAATCGCAAAGGTGCGACGTCTGGCAGATTCAGTTTGAATATCAAGGGTCATGGTGGTTGCCCTCCTACAATTATGAGGCGGTCACGTCCAGTCACCCGTTGCCCTTTTGTAGGACATGTGGCAGTGACACATTATTATGACAAAACTTTCACTCGTAGGCGATATTGGTGGCACAAATTCGAGGTTCGGACTGGTGGAGCAGGGCTCCATGGTGGTGCGCGATGTTGAGGCCCAAAAGAATGATAGCTTCCCTACACTGGAAGCATCAGCCGCACATTATCTAAAAGCCCGTGGCGTAACGGCGTTGCACTCAGCAGCCATTGCCGTGGCAGCGCCTGTCGACCGAGAGTTAATAACACTCACCAACCGTGATTGGAGTTTCAGCGCGGCCTCGCTTAAAGAGGCCACCAATTCAAATTCTTTCCGTCTGCTCAATGATTTTGAAGCACTGGCTTATTCTCTGCCGCATATTGCTGATGAAGACCTTGCACAAATTGGCGGCGTAAAATCTGCAAAGCCGCAAGTGAAGGTGGTTCTAGGCCCCGGTACAGGTTTAGGCATGGCAACTTTAGCACCACTTCCCAATGGGGGCTGGATGCCAATTCCGGGAGAAATGGGCCACACCACATTGCCCATCATCAACGCCGAAGAATTGGCGCTGCGCGATAAAATTGCTGGCGTTGGAAAATTTGCTGAAGTGGAAGATGTGCTCACTGGTCCAGGCCTTTTGGCTTTATATCGCTGCGTCAGTTCATCGCCAACATTGGAGACACCAGAGGCTGTCTTGCAGGCAGCCCTTGCTGGCATTGACGCATCAGCCGTTAAAACGCTTGACCACTTCATGACATTTTTGGTGCGCCTTGCTGGCGATGCGGCCATGTGCTTGCAAGCGCGTGGCGGAGTTTATCTGGCGGGCGGCATTTCCCCGTCAATTGTTGAAAAGCTCAAAGCCCCAAAATACCGCGCCATCTTTGAAGACAAGGGTCGCATTGCCGGTCTGATGAAGCCCATTCCCCTTTATGTGATCACCGATAAGTTCCCAGCCTTCAAAGGCTGTGCCGCGGCATTGCCTGCATGACATCAGCACTCATCATCGTTGATGTGCAAAATGATTTCTGCCCCGGTGGAAATTTGGCGGTGAACGGCGGTGATGAAATTGTGCCGCTCATTAATAAACTGGCGGCAGCATATACACACGTTGTGCTCACGCAAGATTGGCACCCTGAAGGCCATTCCTCTTTTGCCTCACAACATGAGGGCTATGCTCCCTTCACACAAATCGAAATGCCCTATGGGCCACAAACCCTGTGGCCAGATCATTGTATCATCGGTTCGCAAGGCGCGGAGTTTCACAGTGCATTGAATGTCCCCCATGCCGAACTCATCATTCGCAAAGGTTTTCGCAAAGCCATTGATAGCTATTCCGCATTCTTTGAAAATGATCACAAAACCCCGACAGGCCTTGGTGGATATTTGAAAGAACGCGGATTGACAAAAGTAACACTCGTCGGTTTAGCTTTCGATTATTGCGTGCGCTATTCTGCTGAAGATGCAAAATCATTAGGCTTTGAAACTAATGTGATTGAAGCCGCCACAAGAGCCATTGATTTAGGCGGAACCGCAGAAGCCACGCGGCACTCATTTGCAGCGCGTGGCATTCATTTGCGTTAGTTCAAAAATCAACCAGCCGAAACATAAGCTGTTTTAACAGCTGTATAGAACTCAGCAGCAAAGCGCCCCTGTTCGCGTGAGCCCATGCTAGAGCCTTTGCGCCCCCCAAATGGCACATGATAGTCAACACCTGCTGTCGGCAAATTCACCATCACCATGCCAGCTTGAGATTTGCGCCGAAAGTCAGAGGCAAATTTAAGTGAGCTTGTGAAGATGCCAGACGACAATCCAAACGGGGTGTCATTGGCCACAGCCAAAGCTTCATCATAACTATCAACTTTGATCACCGCTGCTACAGGCCCAAAAACTTCTTCTTGATTGATGCGCATTTTGTTATTGGTGTTAGTGAACAGCGCTGGAGACAAATAGAAGCCTTTGGTGTCGCGGTTCAAGCGTTCGCCGCCCCAGCTTAAATCTGCCCCTTCATCACGGCCAATCTGAATATATTTTTCATCTTGCGCAAGCTGACCTTCATCTACCACAGGGCCAATTTGTGTGCCGTCTTTTAGAGCATGATCAACCTTCAAAGCTTTTAGGCCTGCGATCATTTTCTCAACATAAGCATCATGCACGCGTGCGTGTACAATCAAGCGTGACGATGCTGTGCAGCGTTGGCCTGATTGAAAGAATGAGCCATCGATTGAAGCGGCAACCGCAGCATCAAGATTAGCATCATCCATAATCACCAGTGGATTTTTTCCACCCATTTCAAGTTGAAATTTTCCACCCCGAGATGCCATGGCCATCGCAACTTTTGCACCGGTCTCAACCGAGCCAGTGAAGGACACCGCGTTAACATCGCGCGAATTCAGCATGGTTTGCCCCACAACTGAACCACGTCCCATCACTAAATTGAAAACACCTTTCGGCATTCCAGAGCGGGAGATTAATTCAGAGAGCAGCCAAGCCGTGCCCGGCACCAAATCAGCAGGCTTAAACACAACCGTGTTGCCATAAGCCAAAGCCGGTGCAATTTTCCAAGCCGGAATGGCAATCGGAAAATTCCACGGGCAGATGAGCCCTACCACACCAACAGGTTCACGCGTCATCGAAACATCAACACCGGGTCTCGTTGAAGCAACGGAAATGCCTTCGATGCGCAAAGCCTCTTGCGCGAAGAATTTAAAAATTTGCGCAGCCCGCACTGTTTCCATAATGCCATTTGAAAGGGGCTTGCCCTCTTCGCGGGCTAGCATGCGGCCAATTTCTTCCTTGCGGGCGATAAGCTCAAGTCCAATCATTTCCAACGCATCAGCGCGTTGTTGTGGTGTGGTCATCGACCATGCCGGAAGTGCAGCTTTGGCTGCTGCAATTGCCGCTTCTGTTTGGGTTTTGTCGGCTTGTGTATAAAAGCCAACCACATCACTCACATCAGAGGGGTTGATGTTTTCTGTTGTTGTTGAACCTTCAACCCAAGTGCCATCGATGTAATTTTTGTGAATTGTCACAGTTCATTCTCCTATTTATAGGACATATAGCATGAGTGTTTTTAGGCGCGAAGGGCTATTGCGCCAACAACAACTAAAATTGCGCCAGCCACTCGCGAGATGGTGAGACGTTCATTTAATATTTTTGCCGAAAGACCAATTGCAATCAGAATGCTGGTCTCGCGCAAAGCAGCAACCATGGCAATGGGGGCCACACTCATGGCCCAAATAACAATCCAATAAGCCCCGCCCGAAGCTGCAGCGCCAATCACCCCATTGCGCCAATGCGGAATAACGTCGCGTAATATTTGCGGGCCCCTAAGAATGAGTCCCGCCGAAAATAAAAATATCGCGTCAAGGATAAAAACCAACCCAGTATAGCCAGAAGGCGCACCAGAGGCCCGCCCGCCCAAGCCATCAACAACCGTGTAGCACCCAATAAAAACCGAAGTGCCCAGAGCAAACAGCAACGTGCTTCGATCAACTTTAACGGCCTTTGACGGACCCAGTGCGATGAGCCAGATGCCTGCGATGAGAACCAGAATGCCAACTGTAGCAAAGGGCGAAATGCTGTCATGTGTAAACACATAGCTAGAAGCCAAAGTGATGAGCGGCGCCGTGCCCCGCGCCACTGGATAAACCACGCTAAGGTCACCCGTGCGATAACTCCGGGCCAGAAATAAATTATAACCAGTGTGCAAAATGCCGGATGTTAATGCGTAAGGAAGACTGGCGACACTTGGCCATGCAAACACCAACAGCATGATAAGGCCCATCACGCCCATTAAAGTTTGAAGGAGAAACAACGACAGAAAACGATCGATGTTTAATTTAACCAGAACATTCCAAGATGCATGCAAAAACGCTGCAACCAGAACCGCTGAAAAGACATAGAAACTCAAAATCAAATTGCTCCACGTCAATGGTCTATGAGCGCACAGCAGTTTTCGTGCAAGAAAAAAGGGCCAGCCCAACAAAGGGCGGCCCAAATTTCGAGTATAGAATTTAGATCAGGTGCACAGCGTTCCGGCCGCAACCGTGGTTTGATAGCAGTTCAATTGCAAAGTAGATCTTGGTCGAACTGAAATGGATTGGTTGAGCAAGAAGGTTGTTGCGCCCACAATATTGGTGCCCAAGAATGTGGCCACAGCAGGTGTGAAATTCATACAGGTGCGCGCCACAATAACATCATTGCCGGCCGTCATCAGAGAAGCCATGTTCGTTGTTACGGGCAGGGCCCCACATGACGGCCCTGAACCATTGTTGGTTGACCAGATTTTAGTAATCGTGCCGCTCACATTGCGATAGCCGAACAATTCTATGTGAACTTCACTGCCAGAAGTTGGTTTCATAATTAAGTCCGTGGCGTTGAAGGTGTCAGTGATGTAGCTTTTCAACACGGCATTGCGTTGTTGCGTCACCAAATCAGCTGTGGTGCTGGCGGCCGCCGTAATTTTACGGTTCAGAGAAATTAACACGGTAACATCTGCGAGACCGAAATAAAGCAGCAACATAAATGGCATGATGAAAGCCATTTCAATGGCGGCCACGCCACGGTCATTTTTTAGAAATGATTTGCGAAATAATGTCATGATCTTCACACTCAGCAAGTTGTGGAGCTGGACGTGCCAGTCACTGGAAATGGTTCATTAGCAAACATCACAACACCCGTCAGGCGGCGTTTTGTGGTTACCGAGGTGTTGGCATTAAAATTCATAAACGGGAACGCAAAGTTCCAATCATAGGTCGCAACCACTCCAACCGCATTTAAAGGGGCACCACAATTGAATGACGAAGGACCAGGCGAACCATCGCTGGCAGACCCAACACTTGTCGGGGCAGGAAATTTTGCTTCCAGCGCGCCAAAGCCATTTGGATCAGAATCCACATACACTGTCACTTTACTGTTGCAATCCATCAACAAACCAGCGGTCTTGCAAATCTCAGTTTTGAAAGAGGCAGCTGTTAACGCCAACGACTTTGCTTGGCCCGTGCGGATGAGCCGTGATGCTTTCTGCACACTGGCCTGCAGGGTGTATTCAAAAAACATCATAACGCCGGTTTCAAGAATAACGCCTAAGAGCATGAAAAATGGCAAAGCCACCATAGCAAATTCGACGGCTGCTGCACCGCTTTCAGATTTTGTATAGCGCTGCTTGCTCATGGCCGTAAGCGCCAGGAATTTTGCAATCATAATGTCTCTCCCTAAGCGGAAAAATTAACCCGCACCTTGGCTAATGTTAAACCGGGAGACTTTCAGAGGACTGAATAAATTCAGTTAAATTTTATCTAAATGAAAATAAAAAGCGGCGACTCAAATGCCACCGCTTTTATTAACAATCTTTTTTCGTTTATTGCGGAGCAGCAGGAGCTGCAGCCTCGGAAGATTTTTTGCCGGTTGCCAACTCAGTTTTGGTTTGGTTGAGTTTCATAACGGCATCAGTCCACTCAAAATTGTCACCAGGGGTCATGGTAAACTCACAATTTGGCGCACATGTATAAGAGTAACGTTTACCAGGCTCAAATATGGCCAGCAGATTGTCTGGATTATGCGCAACCGTAATATCGAAATTTGCAATTTGATTGCCAGCACCATCAAGTACCAGCAAATTAGTATCGCCAAATGCGTGGCCATGCACAAAAATCTGTTTGCCGTTCACAGTAATATCGGCAATCGAGGGGTTGCCGATAACCACAGCACCAGGTTCGGTTGAAACTGTAATAAGCTGGCTCTTATCGGTCTGAACGATCAGGGGTTGCCCAGCGAAAACCTGCTGTGTGGCTAAGAAAACCAAAGCTCCACCAACCAGAGGTGACCAATATACAGACTTCATTTTCGCAATCCTTATCATTACTAACAAACCTATTTCACGCAACTCTGCCCAATAATGGTGAATCTTCGGTTACTTTCTTGACGACAGAAACAACCAGATAAAATTTAAAGTATTGCGTTAATGAATCCTTATCTATGAGACTGTGCCAAATTGAATTCATAACATTATTGCGCTCAATATTTACCAGCCGTTAGACTTCCAGCGCTTAGAAAGTTTACAACTCGAAAGCGATGTAAGTTGGGCCATCCTAATTGAGAACCGCTTTCTAAGCTGAAGATTTTGTTCAAGGCCGGAGAAGTACAACAGATGAAAAAATATTTGCTGAATCAATCTGGTGCCACTGCCATTGAATATACCCTTATTGCTGCTGCGATGGCAGCCGTGCTTGTAGCGGCCATGCCCTCCATAACAAATGGGGTGCTCACCAGTTACACCAATGTCGGAGCGCGGATTACGGCGGCCAAGTAACGTAATAGAGAGACAACACGGTCGTCGAAATCATGGCTGGCAAATTTTGCCAGCTTTTTTTATGAATCATCTGAGCTTTTTTGTGAAACTCCCTGTCAAGGTTAACCCGGTCTTTACGTCCGGCATGTGAAACTGCGTCAATCGAAAACCACGCGAGTGCGATTGTCTCACCTCGCGAACCTTGGATTTGACCATGCTGCACACGCTTTCTGTTTCCGTACTGCCATTGCTTTTGATTTGCGCCGCCACCAGTGATGCTCTCACATTGCGCATTCCCAATTGGCTAACGATCTTAACAGCCATTCTCTTTTTCCCAATGGCTTTGCTCACGGGAATGCCATTTTCTGAATTTGGCATGCATCTTCTTGCAGGTGCCGCACTGTTTTGTGCGGGCTTCGTTTTTTTCCAACTTGGCGCATTTGGCGGCGGCGATGCCAAGCTCATGGCAGCTGCGGGCTTGTGGTTTGGAACCAGCCAAACTCTGCCATTCCTTTTTATGACAGCCATGGCAGGTGGCCTTCTCGCCATTCTCGTGGGCCTCTGGTCCATCATCACGCTCTATTGGGAAATTGAGGGTGATGGCACATTCACCGAAAATTTTGGCAAGCAGCTGCGCAGCCTAAAACCAAACGTGCCCTATGGGTTAGCTTTCGCCATTGGCGGCATTGTAGCCTTTAAGGATAGCTGGTGGATGACAGCTGTTGCCTAAGTTTATGAAATTGGGATGGGTCGTTAACTATAATTTGACCATTCCAGCACAAAGTTAAGTTTCTGTTGGGCGTTTTTGCGCCGTGTGAGGAAAAGACGATGAGTAAAATGCGTGTTTTAATGTTTGTTCTGGCAATTGGCTCAGCCGTTATGGCCGGGCTCATGGCCAAGGGCTTTATCAATAAGAAGCCGGACGTTCAGGTTACTGAGCAACCTATTGAGAAAACCGTTGACGTTCTCATCGCAGCAAAAGATGTTTTAATGGGTGACAGATTTAGCTCTGGCACTTTGGTTTGGAAAGCATGGCCAGCCGATAATGTGCTGCCAACAATGATCACCAAGGACGCCAAACCTGAAGCCATGATTGAGCTTGAAAATGCGCGTGCTCGTTTGGCTTTGTATGAAGGTGAGTCTGTCATGGAGAAAAAAATTGTGCGCGCTGGTGCGGGAGGCTTTATGAGCGCCATTTTGCCTAAGGGCATGCGCGCCATTTCGGTGGCCATTTCATCGCGCTCATCGGCGGGTGGCTTCATTCTGCCTGACGACCGTGTTGATGTAATTCTTACCAAGAAAATTGATAACAACGGCAAAACCACCGTGAAAAGTGAAACCGTAATTTCCAACGTTCGCGTGCTCGCCGTCAATCAAGTCTATCGTCAAGCTCAAGATGGCGAAGCGGTGACTGTTGAAAAAGGCGAAACTGCAACTTTAGAATTAACCCCAAAACAATCTGAAGTGATTGCCATGGTTGAATCGGCTGGCGAACTGTCATTGGCCTTGCGCTCAATTGCTGAAAACGATGGCAAGAACATGGAAACCGAAGGCCCAATTCTGGCCGATAGCTATAATGGCAAGAGCAAGCGCGTGGGAAATAACACGCTCTTCGTTCGCTATGGCATTGAAACTTATGCGCAAGATCAGTGAGACAAAAATCATGAACATTAAATCTCTCATTTCTCACAATTCTGGTGGTCTTATGAAAATTTCATCCTGTGCAGCAGCTCTGCTGGCCTCCTTTATGGTGTTTGCGCCAGTTTTCGTAAGCCCAGCTAAGGCAACCGATATTACTAATCTATCGCCTGTCGATGGCGGCAGCCGATTGGTGCGCATAGCCATTGATAAGTCCATTGTGATTCATCTTCCCGCCGATGCCAAAGATGTGGTGGTCGGCAACCCAGCAATTGTTGATGCCATGGTGCGCAACAAGTCCACGGCTTATTTATTTGCGCGAGAGGTGGGTCAAACCAACATATTTTTCCTAGACGCCAATGGCCAACAGATTATGGCGATTGATTTGGAAGTTGCAGTTGATACTTTGGCTCTGAAGAAACTTCTTCAACGGACGATTCCCGGCAGTCGCATTACGGTTGATTCCTCCGGCAGAAATATTATTTTGGGTGGCATCGCAGCCAACCCGCAAGAAGCCAAGACTGCTGAAGATTTAGCCAAACAAATGAGCAACATGCCCCTTGGTTCCAGCAGCGCATTCCAAGTTGTTAACACCATTAAGATCGCTGGTGAAGACCAAGTAATGTTGCAAGTGAAGGTAGTTGAAATTCAACGCGACGTGCTGAAGCAATTCGGCGTGAATTTTCGCGCTATCATCGATGCTGGAAAATTTGCCTTTAATCTCTCCAACATAAATCCATTTGCATCAACACCGTTAAGCTCTGATGGTGGCTACAAGGGTTCCTTTGCGTCAGGTGGCAGCAATTTCGATGGCGTCATCAAAGCCATGGAAAGTGATGGTCTTCTGCGCACTCTGGCTGAACCAAATTTAACCGCAGTATCGGGTCAAGCCGCCAGCTTCAATGCGGGTGGTGAATTCCCTTATCAGCTTTGCCAAACCTCTAATGGCGTTCGCACCTGCGATATCAGCTTTAAAGAATTTGGTGTGGCTCTTGATTTTACACCAGTTGTGTTGACCGAGGGCCGCATAAATCTCAAAATCCACACATCGGTTAGTGAATTGAACACCGTTCTGTCTGGCAATCAAAATATTCCGGGCTTGAACAAACGTGAAGCCACAACAGTTCTTGAAATTCCAGATGGCGGTTCGATGATGCTTGCTGGTCTCATCAGAGAAACCACACGGCAAAATTTATCGGGCACACCTGGATTGAAGAAGTTGCCAATACTTGGAACACTGTTCCGCAGCCGCGATTTTATTTCTAACGAAACCGAGATGGTGGTAATTGTAACACCTCATATCGTGCGCAGCGTTGCCCAACAACAGCTCACCACACCTGATGAAAACTTCACGCCTGCAACAGAACGTCAGGCCTTGTTCTTGGGTCGTCTTAACAAGAAATACAGCAATTCCGGTAAGACGCCTCAAGGCACTTATAACGGCAATGTTGGTTTCATCGTAGAATAGTTTGGAGCGTATGAGTCATGTCAATTCTTAAATTAATTCCAAATCGCTCTCACACATTAAGTTTGTTGTGTTTGGCAGCGCTGTCACTCAGCGGCTGCATACGCGATGATTTGGCGATGGATGATGCGATGCAAGCAAAACCCTATGCCGGGTCCAAAGCTTTTCCCATCGCGGTGGAAAAAGGTCCTATTACGCTTGAGGTTTCCTCAGCCCACGGCACATTACAACCAACCCAAATCAATGCCGTCACTGCTTTTGCAAATCAGGCCATGCAATCTGGCGTAAGGCCCGTAACCATCAATCGCCCCAGCGGCGGTGGCGCATCAGCGCGTGTGGCAAGTGAGATTGCGGCCGTCATGGCCCAGCAAGGCCTCACGCGCAATATGTTGCGTGTTGCAACTTATTCTGGCCCAGCCTCTGGTTCGGTTGTTATTTCATATGTCTCAACTTATGCAAAAACCAAGAAATGTGGCGACTGGCCTGATGATGCCTCGGAGACAGATCTCAATGAACATCTAAGTTCTCACGGTTGCGCTGTGCAAGCCAATATTGCTGCCATGGTGGCAAACCCAGAAACACTTGTTGTGCCAGCTCCTACCACACCCGTTATCGCATCAACCCGAATCAAAGCGATTGGCGGGCTCGATGCTTTAGCTACTGCTTCAACATCTTCACCCTAAGTAAACTTGCCACCTAAACTTTCCCCGACCAGGTTGGTCAAGACAGGATAACCGTAATGAACACCGCAGCCATAGAACCAACTCTCCCAATGCACAGTGAAAATTTTCCCGTTGCATTGATCCCGCGGATCAGCATTGGCATATTCTGTGACAATCAACAGACGGGTCAAACCTTGCAGGCAGCAAGTGTGGACCGCCGCATGTCGCGCGCTCATGTTACCATTCAATTGGGTGGCATTGCGGCAGCCATTCAAGTTCATCAAACTGAAGCTACACCAAATGTTTTGGTGATTGAAACCCATGCCGATCGCAATTCTATTATGGCCGAGCTTGCTCAACTGGCTGAGGTTTGCCAGCCCAACACCAAAGTTATCGTTATTGGCCATGTCAATGACGTCATTCTATATCGTGAGCTGATCAAGAATGGCGTGAGCGAATATCTGGTTGCGCCCATTTCCGCCGTCAGTTTCATTGAAACAATTTCGGCCATGTATAACGATCCCAAAGCCGCACCCTTGGGCCGCATTGTTGCTTTTGTGGGCTCCAAAGGTGGCGTTGGCTCATCAACAATTGCCCATAATGTGTCGTGGGCAGTTTCGCAAAAATTGCAAATTGAAACGATCATCACCGATCTTGATCTCTCGTTCGGCACAGCCGCTTTGAACTTTAACCAGGATGCAGGCGGTGGTATTTTTGAAGCCCTAGGTCAGCCAGATCGTGTGGATGCCACATTGATTGATCGCTTGATGACCAAGCTGGGAAGCAAGCTAAGTCTACTCAATGGCCCCGGTGGCATTGAGCGCGAAATGAATATTGAAGCCCATTCAGTTGAAACTGTGTTGAATGTTGTGCGCCATGCCGCACCGCTGGTTGTTGTTGACGTACCAAATCTGTGGGCACCTTGGGTGAAATATACGTTGTTAAGTGCCGATGAAATTATCATCACTGCAACACCTGAACTCCCCAGCTTGCGCAATGCTAAAAATCTCGTGGATCTTTTGAAAGCGTCAAGGCCGCATGATCGTCTGCCGCGCCTTGTGCTCAATCAAGTTGGCGTGCCCAAACGACCCGAAATTCCAGCCGCGGATTTTGGCAAAGCTTTGGGCATTCACCCAACGGCTATCATTCCACACGATCCGCAAAGCTTCGGCCTTGCTCAGGGCAATGGTCAAATGGTGTTTGAAGTGGCACCAAAATCTAAGTCAGCCGAAATTATGTTCAGTCTTTCAGAACTTGTTGCGGGCACACAAAAGCCAGCCAAAGCAGCCGGAAAGTTTGCCTTGCCGGGGCTCTTTAAAAATCTGCCAATGATGAAAAAGAAATAAGGAAGCACATTAATGTTCGGCAAAAGAACCGATGGCGGCGGAACGCCTACTGTAACACTTCCACCGTCACCAAGTGCAGCACCTGTAACAGCCCCAGCCGCTGCTGCCGCTGTTTTCGTTCCTGATTTAAAACCAGGTGCCCCTGCAGGCTTCGGCAACAATCAAACAGCAGCAGCGCGTGTTGCAGCAGTTGCAGCCCCTAAAGCTCCTGCCGAAATTAGGCACAAGTCTGAATCTTACTACGATATCAAAAGCACCATTTTCAATGCTTTGATTGATGCAATCGATTTAACGCAGCTCGGTCAGCTCGACCGTGATGCAGCACGAGACGAAATTCGTGACATCGTCAACGAAATCATCGCCCTCAAAGATGTGGTGATGTCGATTGCCGAACAGGAAGAACTGCTCGAAGATATTTGTAACGACGTTCTTGGCTATGGTCCGTTGGAACCTTTGTTGGCGCGTGATGATATCGCCGATATTATGGTCAACGGTTCTTCTGCGGTGTTCATCGAAGTTGATGGCAAAATGCAAAAAACTGGCGTGCGCTTTCGCGACAATGCGCAGCTTCTGAACATTTGCCAACGCATTGTAAGCCAAGTGGGCCGCCGCGTTGATGAAGCCAGCCCAATCTGCGATGCGCGTTTGCCAGATGGTTCACGTGTGAACGTTATCGTGCCACCCTTGGCTATTGATGGTGCCGCCCTTACTATTCGTAAATTTAAGAAAGACCGCTTGCGTCTGCCCGATTTGGTGAAGTTCAAATCAATCACCCCAGAAGGTGCAACGATCCTTGAAATCGTTGGCCGCGTGCGCTGCAACGTTTTGATTTCAGGCGGCACGGGTTCTGGCAAAACCACATTGCTGAACTGCTTGACCGGTTATATTGATTCTGATGAGCGCATCATCACCTGCGAAGACGCAGCCGAACTTCAATTGCAACAGCCCCATGTTGTGCGCCTTGAAACCCGCCCACCAAATTTGGAAGGCGAAGGGGCTATCACCATGCGCGAACTGGTGAAGAACTGTTTGCGTATGCGCCCAGAACGCATCATCGTGGGCGAAGTCCGTGGACCTGAAGCCTTCGATTTGCTGCAGGCCATGAACACCGGCCATGATGGTTCAATGGGCACACTCCACGCTAACTCTCCACGTGAAGCCATTTCGCGTCTTGAATCCATGATCACCATGGGCGGTTTTTCTCTGCCATCTAAAACTATTAAAGAAATGATCGTGGGTTCTATTGACGTGATTGTGCAAGCCACGCGTTTGCGTGATGGCTCGCGCAAAATCACCCATGTGACCGAAGTGATTGGCATGGAAGGAGATGTGATCATCACCCAAGATTTGTTCGTTTATGAAATCGTTGGTGAAGATGCCGCTGGAAAAATTATCGGTAAGCATCGCTCGACCGGAATTGCTCGCCCGCATTTCTGGGATCGTGCGCGCTACTACAATGAAGAACGTCGCCTCGCCGAAGCTTTAGAAAAAGCCGAGTCGCGCAACGAAAAAGACTAACTAGGTTAAAAGGTGTTCCCAATGTTCGGCCAAGATTTAACAGATCTCGCATTCACGGTAATGGTGGCCATTGCTGTTGGCGGTTTGGCCATGGCCATTCTGATGCCGTTCATGTCCAACAACGCGTCTGGCAGTCGCGTTAAGGCAATTGCATCGGGTAAAAAATTGGAATCTTCTGGTGGTGGCTTTCGTGCCCGCTTTGCCGAAGATTCTAAAGATGCGCGCCGCCGCCAAATTCAAGACTCACTCAAGCAAATTAATAAAACGGATACTTCGCGCAGAAAGGTGCGTGCCACCTTAAGCACCAACTTGCAGCAAGCAGGTCTCGATGTATCTCCGCGTTCGTTTTGGATGGCTTCCATAGTTGTTGGTGCAATTCTAGCTGTCGTTGCTTTGGCCATGGGTGCACCCATTTATGTTGTTGGAGCAGCAGGATTTGTAGGTTTTCTTGGCCTTCCCCGCTGGGTGATTGGCTTTATGAAAAGACGCCGCCAAAATATTTTCCTCGATGATTTTGCTGATGCCATCGACGTTATGGTTCGTGGCCTCAAATCGGGTCTGCCAGTTTCTGAAGCCATGAAAATCATCGCAACAGAATCAGGCGATCCAGTAGGTCCAGAATTTATGGAAGTTGTTGATGGCCAGCGCATCGGCATTACTCTTGATCAAGGCTTGGAGCGTATGGTGGAGCGTGTGCCGCTGCCTGAAGTAAATTTTTTGGCTATCGTTATGACCATTCAATCCAAAACCGGCGGAAACTTGTCTGAAGCCTTAGGCAACTTGTCGCGGGTTTTGCGGGACCGAAAAAAAATGAAGGCGAAAGTGAAAGCCGTAAGCCAAGAAGCCAAATCTTCGGCTGCTATTATTGGTGCTTTGCCCTTCGTTTTGGTTGGCGCACTTACGCTTCTTAATCCAAACTATCTTGATCCACTTTTCTATACAGACATGGGCCACATGCTGTTGATCGGCAGTGGCACCTGGATGACAATTGGCGTTCTCGTCATGAAGAAAATGATCAATTTTCAAATTTGATTTCTGCGCCTTAAGACCACGAACGGATAACTCTGATGCAACTCATTCAAGCTATGTTACAACCAGAAACAATGGTCATGTTGTTTGCTGCCCTTGCCGCGTTTGGCACTGTGCTCACACTGGTTATGCCGATGTTTGAAAATGATAAACTGAAGAGTCGCATTAAGAGCGTTTCAATCGAGCGCGATCGTTTAAAAGCACAGCAGAAGCAACAATTAATGGGCGGTGAAACGCGCCTGCGTGAGCGTGTGAAGCCAGGCGCTATTCCGCAAATTGTTGAAGCCCTAAATTTGAAGAAGGTTTTTGAAGCGGAGACATCACGCGAAAAATTGCGTCAAGCAGGGTTTCGTGCAGAAAAACACTTGATCACATTCTTGGCTGCCCGCGCCATCACGCCACTTGTGCTTGGAACGATGACTTTTATATACGCCTCCACAATTTTTGCAGAACGCTTGCCAACAACAAATGGCCGCATTGCCGCGGCCATGGGTGGCTTGGTGCTCGGATTTTATATTCCAGCTTTGGTGGTTTCCAACATGGTCACAAAGCGCAAATCCTCAATCAAGAAAGCATGGTCGGATGCTTTGGATCTCTTGCTCATATGCGTTGAATCTGGCATGGCGCTAGAGCCTTCATTCCAACGTGTAGCTAAGGAAATTGGCAGCCAATCTGTGCCTTTGGCTGAAGAAATGGCTTTGACCGTAGCCGAACTTTCGTACTTGCAAGACCGCCGCCGAGCTCTTGATAATCTCAGCAAGCGTACTGGGCTTGATACGGTGAAGTCCGTGGTAACCAGCCTCATTCAATCGGAACGTTATGGCACGCCACTGGGCACAGCATTGCGCGTTCTAGCGCAGGAAAACCGTAACGACCGCATGGCCGAGGCTGAAAAAAAGGCAGCAGCCTTGCCACCAAAACTAACAGTGCCGATGATCTTATTTTTCCTGCCGGTGATTTTCGTGGTTATCCTCGGGCCATCCATCATCATGGTGCTGAAGGTTTCTTAGTCACACTATCCAAACTTGGGCTATTGCTGAAAGCGCGATAGCCCATGTCTGGTTTTATTCCAGTGAAATGGCTTAAAAATGAACTGCCACAAAGCCAACCACCCAGCCAAACTGATAAGCATCCAATAGAAAGGCATGGTGGCCAATACAAACCACCAACCTTTAATCTGCTTACACCTCAAGGCATAATAGCCAGCGTAAATTGAAAAGGCATATCCGGCAAACAACACCGCAAGATTGAGGCCAGCTAGAATGGCCATTGGCAGGGACACCGCTTGTAATGCCAGTGTGCCAGACACAATCAAATACACAGATTGGCTGAGCAGGAATGGGTGGAACAGGGCTGATATAATTAAACCAATTGTCATGGCCTGTGTTGCCCAAAACCCATCAAAGCCAATTTCTTGGCCGAGCACGAGAGAGCGACGCATGTGCACAAGCCAAGTTTGTAAAAATCCTTTGAGCCAGCGCGCTCGCTGCTGCACCCAATTTCCAAACACCGGATTGGCTTCTTCATAGGTAATACTATCGAGTGCTTCGGTCGCATAACCAGCCCGCGCCAGCCGCATTCCCAAATCCGCATCTTCCGTCACATTATATGGGTCCCAAGCACCCAGCTCGCGCAAAACAGAAACTCTAAAGTGATTTGAAGTACCCCCCAAAAGTATCGGTAAGCGGTGGGCTGCCAGTGCAGGCAAAATAAGTTTAAAGAGCGAAGCATATTCCACTGTGAATTGTCGAGTCAGCCAATTTTCGTTGGGATTATAAAATGCCAATTCCGCTTGCAAACAAGCAAGTTCAGGTGGAGCAGCCGCAAAATGCGCTGCAGCTTTGCGCAGCTGTAAGGGTTCGGGAATATCTTCGGCATCGTAAATGGTAAGCAATTGCCCACAGGCAAATTGCAAAGCATAATTAAGCGCGCGCGGTTTTGTTTGTGGCTTGCCTGCAGGCACAACAATCACATCAAAATATTCCGGTAGGTGCAAGCCAGCCACCGCTCGCTGCATGGTTGTGTCGGTCTCTTCGAGTATCAATTTAATATCAAGTTTGGATTTTGGATAACTGAGTTTTAACAAAGATCGAACCAGTTGAGCCAGAACTTGCGTTTCACGAAACACAGGAACTAAAACCGTATAATCTGGCAAATCTTCATTACTCATCATAGGATGCTCGGTGACGGCGCTGGTTGGCGCTTGCAACAAACACAAAAGCCGCAAGGCGATAACGGCAAGAAAAAACAGGCCGCAGGCAAAACTCAACCCAGCATAAAAATAAAATGGATCAACCGTGACCCAAGCAGCAATTGTTAAAAACAGCACCATTGCGAGGCCAGAACCTTGCAAACCAGTCACACGTTTGAAGGCAGAGAATTCTGGCCGTCGCACCCGCAAATGATGGGTCGCCTTTGCCAACAATTCAGCCCCCAGTTTTCGCCTGACAGCTGAACGTAAATCTTGTGGATTAATTTGAGCAATAACCCGCTTGTTCTGTTTGCCAGCATAGTGCCGCGCGCGTTTGCCTGCTGCACCATAAAGGGTGAGATGAGGCAAACTTGCCACAGGAATAATTTTGTGCCGCAGTAGGTTTTTCTTATCTTCAGATGAAAGTCGGTCAAACAAGTGTTCGAGCATCTCAAGTGACAATTCCGGCAAATCTTGCCCCACCTCAAGATTTTCTTCCGAGTCGTCAGCTGTGGCTTTCTTGTTGCCCGCAAACTGGTATAAACGTGCCGTCAAGACTTCGCCTCCCCATCGCGCAGTTTTACATGTCTTCCCCGTTCACCACTAAATCTGCGAAACATGAACATGACAACTATACCGAGAGTGTATTTAAAAGCTATAGCTCGCGTCACAGTTGTGTTGTTCATATGCGTTCCTGCATTTTCTGCTGTGCAAACCTTCCCGCACTTTCGCCATGTTGATCCTTTGGCAACGATGCCAACTGAACGTGTGGCGGGTCCTGTAACGCTACTAACTGATGAAGATTTTGCGCCATTCAGTTATAAGGATGATAAGGGAGCGATAACGGGCATAGCTGTTGATATGGCTCTCCAAGCTTGCGCCGAAGTTAAATTGACCTGCCAATTAAAGCCCATGCCCTTTGCCGACCTCATGCCCGCTTTGGCGCGCGGCGAAGGCGATGCGATTATTTCAGGTCTGCGGCCCAGTGCTGAATTGATGAAAAAAACCATCATGACGAGACCTTATTTTTTTTCCTTTGGCCGCTTTGTGATGCGCGTTGGCATGCCCTTTGAAACACCAGATATCCGCACGCTGGCGGGCCGGCGCATTGGTTATGTCAACGGTACCAGCCATCAGGCTTTTCTTGAAAAATACTATGATCGCTCTGCCCTCACACCTTTTGCAGGAGAAGCAGAGTTGTTTGAATCGTTACGAACCGGAAAATTAGACGCGGTATTTACAGATTCACTGCGCGCTGGTTTCTGGTTAAATGGCACAGCATCACGCAATTGCTGTGTTGCTTTAGGCGCAGGCTTTGGCGATGAGGCCACGGTCACCCGCGGGCTCGCTTTTTTTACTAGACAAAACCGTGAACTGCTGCGCGAATACTTTGATTTTGCCTTAGACCGCTTGGATGAAAATGGGCAAGCCACAAAAATATTTAGCCGCTATCTGCCAGCCTCACCATTTTGAGAACCAACGGCTTGGCCGATGTTGCTGAAGCCGTGGGCGGTAAGTTTTGCATCTAAGCCTTGGCAAATTTCATCAATCAATTTTGGGCCTTGAAAAACCAAGGCAGAATAGAGCTGGATCAAACTTGCTCCGGCAATAATTTTATCCCAGGCCGTTTCAGCATTGTGAATGCCTCCAACCCCAATCAGCGGAATGCGGCCTTTGCTCAGCTTGTAAAATAAAGCGAGCTGTTGTGTTGAAAGCTGGTGCAAAGGTTTGCCCGAAAGCCCGCCGGCTTCAGTTGCGTGAGGCGAGCGAAGTTGTGGCCTACTTAACGTCGTGTTGGAAATAATAACGCCGTCAACAGTCCCACCATCACAAACATCAGCCACATCTTGCAACTCATCCATTGAAAGATCAGGTGCAATTTTTAACAGCATCGGCAAGCTTGGTTTGCGAGCTTTATTCAACCGATCCAGCAAGCGCTGCAAATCGACACGGCCTTGCAAGTTGCGCAGGCCCGGCGTGTTGGGTGACGAAATGTTAATCGTGATGTAACTGGCCAAATCAGAAAAGGCCGAAATGCCTTGCACATAATCTTCAATGCGGTCGGATGAATCTTTGTTGGCCCCTATATTGATACCAACCTCACCACTCCGCTTGCGCCGTGCTTCGAGGCGCTGGCGCACAACCGCATGGCCTTCATTGTTAAAGCCCATGCGGTTGATCACGGCTTCATCTTCAAGCAATCTGAAAAGGCGGGGCTTGGGGTTTCCGTCTTGGGGTTTGGGTGTCACCGTTCCAATTTCAACAAAGCCAAAGCCTTGGCGTAGCATGGCATCGGGCACCTCAGCATTTTTATCAAAGCCCGGAGCAAGTCCAAGTGGATTTGCAAATGAAAGCCCGAAGAGTTTTGTCTCTAATCGCGGCCAGTCTTGCGGGCGTGATGCATTTGTAACACCCAATTTTAATCCAGCAATAGTGAGGCGATGGGCCTGCTCGGCATCAAGCCTGTGCAGCAGGGGCTTGGCTAAAGAAAATCCAATGCGGCTTAAACTCATGCTTTGAACTCCGCCGGAAATTCATGGGCCACGCCATTCCATGGCAAGGGTTTTACCCACAGCGCATCATCAGGCTTCAGACTGGCAAACACATGCGGAAACAATTGCCCACCGCGCGAAGCTTCCCATTTCAAATCAGCCTGAACGGCATGTTCTGGTATAGCGGCTAAAATCAAATCAGCCTGCCCGGCAAAATGCAAGCGCGCTGTCTCGCGGGCTTGCGCACCTGTAGAAAGATGAATGAAGCCATCCTTCAAATCCAAAGCCGAACCGCTGTAAACATCTTCTTCTGCAGCCTGGCGCCAAACCGCAGCCTTTTCAATTTTATAAAATATCTGCACCCAAATCACCTCAATCTTGCGCGGACCATAGGCAGCAATTTGGCGCTGGACAACCACTTCCATTCAAGGTATAACTTCCTATCAAAGGTCAATAATCAGATCGTTTGAGGCAAAGTTATGTTCACACACAAGCAAGTTTGGGCGGCAATTGATACCATTGCTGAGCGTTATGGCTATTCAGCTTCGGGCTTAGCCAAAAAGTCTGGCTTAGATCCCACCTCATTTAATCCATCCAAACGCAATGGCCCTGATGGCAGGCCGCGCTGGCCCACCATGGAATCAATTTCGCGCGTGCTCAATGCAGCTGGGGCCACAGTCGAGGAGTTTATGGATTTGCTGGCCGGTCGCCGGGGCCAGCCGCCACGGCTTAAACAAATTCCCATGTTGGGTTTTGCCAAGGCGGGCAAGGGCGGTTTTTTTGATGATTCAGGGTTTCCCGCAGGCTCTGGCTGGGAAGAAATTGATGTGCCCGGCGTGACTGATGCTGCAGCTTACGGCTTAGAAATCACCGGCGACTCGATGGCTCCTGTGTACCGCGAAGGCGATACCATTGTGGTCTCCCCCGCGGCCACCATTAGAAAAGGTGACCGTGTGGTGGTGCGCACCGCTGATGGTCAAGTGATGGCCAAAATCATGCTGCGCCAAACCGCCAGAACCCTAGAGCTAGGCTCCTTCAACCCAACCCACGACACTAAACTGTTGGATATGAAAGACGTGGATTGGATAGCCAGAATTATCTGGGCTAGCCAGTAAGTCGCGCCCAATTAAACCGGTGCAAAGCAGTTCGCCCAATCATATGGGCCTGCGCTGTTGCGGCATTCAGCAATCCGTGAAAAGCTTTTGATGTGACGGAGAGGCCGCCCGTGTAAGCCCCAAAGGCTGGCATGATCAGACGCGTATCATCGCTCACAAAGCACTTGCCATAAATCCGGCGTCCACGCTGGTTAATGCCGCAGCCGGGGTGCAAATGTCCGGCGATTTCTATTTGGTCATCAAGACGGCGCGCAGGTTCATGTCGCAACGTCAGCAGCCCAAGTACGAGTGACTCCGCACCAATCCCGCCAAGACTTTGCGGAGGGTGTGGATCGTGATTTCCGATGATCCAAATTGTTTCGTGTTTTTGTGTGAGAGACCGAAGGCACATCAAATGGCTCACATCAAGCCGCGTCTCACCCTGCGCATCATGAAAACTATCACCGAGAAAAATCAGGCGCTTTGGTTTGGCTGCTGCCACCACAGTTTCGAGCAGCGCCAATGTCACCGCCGTATCAAAGGGCGGCACATGAATCCCACGGCGTGCTAAGCTGGAGCCTTGTTCCAAATGCAAATCAGAAATAACCAGCGTCTCATAATCCGGCAGGTATAACGCACCAGAGAGATCGGGCACCAGCTCCACGCCGCCCAAAATTATTTTATGAATTTTAGACAAGCCGTGTGGCCTCGGAGATAAGGTCGTCAGCGGCTTCGGCGAGAAGGGCATCATGAGCATCGCCGTAAATTGATTCGCGTCCAATCTCAAGCAGGATAGGAACCGCCAGCGGCGACACCCGCTCCAAAGCCTTATGCACAATTTGGTTTTTAATGCGCTTCAGCATGGCTCCCAATCTGTGCACATCAATCAAACCATCCGCCGCATCATCCCAAGCCGCCCGCAACAAAATGTGATCAGGCTGGTGGCTGCGTAAGGCATCATAAAGCAAATCAGTGTTCACCGTCACTTGCCGCGCGGTTTTCTCTTTGCCGGGATAATTGCGCTCAATGAGCCCTGCGATGATGGCGCAGTTTCTAAAACTGCGTTTCATCAAGTTAGATTCCGCCAACCACGCATCAAGATCATCACCCAGCATATCCTCGTCAAAAAGCTTGGCGAGCGAGAGTTTGCCCGCAGCAATCATCGCTGACAGATCGCCAAGCGTCCAAATGACCAAAGCATATTCAGACGCCACAAAGCCCATGGGCTTGGCTCCCCAACGCTCCAAGCGCCGGGTTAATAACATGCCGAGTGTCTGCTGCGCCAAGCGGCCTTCAAAGGGATAGCAAACCAGATAATGCTTATCGGCCCGCGGAAAAGTTTCCACCAGCATTTGATCCGCCCGGGGCAAAACTGAAGCCCAGCTCTGCGTGTTCAACCATTCCCTCACTTGGGCAGGCAAAAATTTCTGCTTAGATTTGTCAGCAAGAATGCCCCGCACGCGTTCAGCCAGATAAGTTGAAAGCGGAAACTTGCCCCCTTGATAGGATGGGATCATTGGGTCACGCCCCGGTGCCCGCGTGGCCAGTGCGCCAAATTCATCCAGTCCCTCAAAACGTAATACTTCACCTGAAAATAAAAACGTATCACCCAAGCGCAATTGACTAAGAAAATATTCTTCGAGTTCACCAAGTACGCGGCCACCCGTCACTATGCGCTTTCCGCCCCGTGTGCGCACCCCGGCAAGGCGCAGCTTCAACATTTCGGCCTCAATAATAGTGCCCATATTCATTTTATAACGCTGCGCAAGCAGCGGATGGGCGAGGCGATATTTGCCAGAGGCATCACGCTTCAATTTCGCATAACGCTCATAGGCTTTCAGTGCATAGCCACCTGTAGAAACATAATCCAATGCTTGATCAAAAAAGCTCCGCGTAAGCTTGCGATACGTGAATGCCGAAATAACTTCGGCATAGAGTTGGTCTGCTTCAAATGGCCCAGCGCAGGCACAGCATAGAATATGCTGCGCCAGCACATCGAGTTTCATCACAGTTGGATATTCGGAATCCTGAGCGCCCTCTGCGGCGGCATGGCGGGCCGCTTCACATTCCAAAACTTCAAACCTGTTAGACGGCACCAGCATGGCATTGCTCGCTTCATCCAAGCGATGATTGGCCCGCCCGATACGCTGCAACAAACGCGATGACCCCTTGGGTGCGCCCACATGCACCACAAAATCCACATCGCCCCAATCAACGCCCAAATCTAGTGTTGATGTGCACACCACGGCTTTTAATTTATTCGCCGCCATGGCCGCTTCAACTTTGCGGCGCTGCGCCACATCCAGCGAGCCATGATGTAAGGCGATTGGCAAATTATCATCATTGGCCGTCCAGAGTTCTTGGAACACCATTTCCGCTTGGCTGCGGGTGTTCACAAAAATCAGTGACATTTTTGCTTTTTTAATCTCGGCATAGATTTCAGGAATTGCATAGACCGCCCTATGCCCACTCCACGGCACCCGCTCCGCCGATTGCAAAATGCGAATATCAGGCGGCGCACCCGCAGTGCCCAAAACCAGCTTTGCCTGTGGCGATAACCACGCGCGCAAAGCATCAGGGTCCGCCACTGTGGCCGAAAGGCCCGTGAACCGAGCGGTGGGTGCATGGGCTTTTAACCGTGTCAAAGCCAGAGATAAAAGCACGCCACGCTTATTGCTCACCACCGAATGCAATTCATCGATGATCACAGCTTTAAGGCTTCGCAACACATGCGCTGCAGTGGGGTCTGCTATCAACAGCGAAACTTGCTCTGGTGTTGTGATAAGAATATCCGGCGGAATAATGCGTTGGCGCTGCCGCCTTGAGTAGGGCGTGTCACCTGTGCGCGTTTCCACCGTAATCGGCAAATTCATTTCGGCAATTGGTGCATCTAAGTTGCGCGCAATATCGACCGCCAAGGCTTTCAACGGAGAAATGTAAAGCGTGTGAATGCCATGGGTTTCATGGGGGTTGGCAAGCTCCACTAGGGTTGGCAAAAATCCAGCCAGAGTCTTGCCGCCGCCTGTGGGGGAAATGAGCAAAGCACTTTCCCCCGCCAGCCCATGCACCAACATTTGCAACTGATGCGGACGCGCGTTCCAGCCTCGTGTGGCAAACCAACTGGTGAATATGGATGGCAAAAGACTCATAGTCTGGAACTTGACGTATGCTACGCATTCACGCAACACCAAGCCATGAAACTCACCCATCGTTCGGTTTTGGCTATCGCCATTCCGATTACTCTTTCAAACGTCACCGAACCTTTGATCGGCGTGGTGAACACAACCGTGATTGGTCAATTGCCAGAAGCGCATTACATCGGAGCAGTCTCGGCCAGCTCATTGATTTTTGCTTTTCTATTTTGGGGCTTTGGGTTTTTGCGGCTTTCAACCGGCGGTCTTTCTGCCCAAGCCTTGGGTGCAAAAGATGATGCAGAATTGGCCGCCGTGTTCTGGCGCAGCTTCTCGCTGGCCGTGGCGATTGGCTTATGCCTTTTGCTGGCCAGTCCCCTCATTGGCAAACTGGCTTTTTCCTTGATCGGCGGATCAAACGAAATCCGCAACGATGGACTTTCTTATTTTAATTATCGCATCTGGTCGGCCCCTGCGGCACTTGCCAATTTCAGCATTATGGGGTGGTTCATTGGTCAAGCGCGGGCCAAGTTTGCCTTCTACACGCAAGTGTTTCTCAACCTCATCAACATGAGCCTGAGCGCATATTTTGTGCTTGTGCTGCATTTGAATGTGGCTGGCGTTGGTTTGGCTGCCGTGATTGCCGAATATGCTGCGGTGATTTTAGGATTGGTATTTGTGGCGCGGCGCATGAAATCGCTCAACCTGTCGTTTGATAAAGCCCGTATTTTCGAATCCGCAAAACTGCTCTCCACGCTCAGTTCCAACGGCGATATTATGATCCGCACATTGTGCCTGCTGTTTGCCTTTGCATGGTTCACCGCGCGCGGTGCCAGAGCTGGCGATTTGGTGATTGCCACCAATGCCGTGTTGCTCAATTTTTTTGAAATGTCGGCTTATCTCATAGATGGTTTTAGCTATGCCGCTGAATCATTGGTGGGCCAAGCAGTAGGTGCTAAAAACCGCCCGCAATTTTGGCAAGCCATAAAACTCACAACTGGCTGGGCCATGGTGCTGGGCGCGCTTTGCAGCCTCATCATCTGGATTGGCGGGCCATGGTTTATTGATGTGATGACGGTGAACCCAGACGTGCGCCACATGGCTCGAGAATATTTGGGCTGGACAATTTTGCTGCCAATTATCTCAGTTATCTGTTTTCAGTTTGATGGCATTTTCACCGGTGCAATGGCCACGCGTGACATGCGCAATATGATGGCCTTGTCACTTGCCATTTATATGGTGAGTTGGTGGGTCTTAGAACGCACCTTTGGAAATCACGGCCTGTGGGCAGCGCTCAACATATTCTTGTTAGCGCGCACCATCACCTTTGCCGCCTGCGTTCCTTCAATCGAAAGAACCGCGTTTCAAACCGCTTGATAACGCGCAATGGCTGAGCGTTCGATGGCCGCAGTTACCAGCTTATCAAGGCCCAAAGCATCGCGCAAAATCGCAAGAAAACGCAGCTCTTCTTTTCTCACTACGAGATCAGACGCGGCAACTTCTACAGCCAGAGCATAGGCGGTTTCTTTAAGCTTGGCCGGAAGTTGGTTGGTCACCAGCCCCAGCACGGTGTTCATGCCTTCAGTATCATCCAGAATATCGCCACACTCTTGCACAACAGTAATGAGGCGCGTGCGATCAAAGCCTTTGAAAATAGGAAGGGTGCGAATGAGCAATTCCATCTCCACAATTTCTTCCTTGGCCATGCGGCCCTCCACGGCAGACATCATCACCATGACGTAGATTAAAGCTTGTTGGTTGCTAATCGTGCCGGGCATGTTCACTCCTGAAAAAAATGTTATCCCTACTTTCGTCGGGATGACAGGTGAGGGGGGAAGCTAGTGAGAGGAAGTGTTTTTGTCTAGCGTGGTGTAAACTTCCTCACAATCTCAATCGCATCCACCAACCCAACCCGGTCAATCTGAATGCCTGCTGGAAATGCCGTAGTGAAGCGCGTGGCCAATCGTGGATCGAGGATCACAAAACATCCGCGATCCCCTTCGCGTCTGATCAACCGCCCAAAGGCTTGGCGCAAACGTAAGCGCACCACCATATCCTTGTAAGCATTGCCACCAAAAGCTTCGGCGCGCGCACGCTCCAGAATTGTCGGCGTGCCCCATGGCACCCGGTCTAACACAATTAAACGCAATGAGTCTCCCGGCACATCCACACCATCGCGCACCGCATCCGTGCCCAGCAAACATGCATCCCGTTCAGCACGGAACATATCAACCAGCGTGCCCGTATCCATCGGGTCCACATGTTGCGCGTAAAGTGGGAAAGCCCATTTCGCCATGGCCGGTGCCAAGCGCTTATGCACGGCACGAAGCCGTGCAATGGCCGTAAACAGCCCCAATGCGCCACCGCCCGAAGCTACAAACAATTCGCGGTAGGCGGCTGCAATCTGGTCCATGTCCTCGCGGTTCACATCGGTCACCACAATCACGCGGCTGATTTTTTGATAGTCGAATGGCGAGTCGTACCCCACACGCTTTACCGGGTATGGCAAGTGAATGGCTCCCGTGCGCATTTCAGCATTGGTCCAATCATCCGGCACATCAGGCGGGCGATCTTTGAGTGTAGCAGATGTGATGATCACCCCATCAGCGCTGCGCAGCACGGTGTTGGCCAATGGCACCGAAGGGTCAATCCAATGCGAATGCAACCCCACATCAGCTTCGCGCCCATATGCTTGTTCAACTGAAAACCAATCAATGAACAATGCATCTGGTGTTTCAATCAAATGCTTCAACATTGAAATCCAACCGCCAAGCATCAGCTCACCGCGCCGTTTGAGTGAACGCGCCACCGCTTCAATGCGTCCGCGATCAGCAGTGGAAAGTTCTTCTGCCTCGGCATCGAGTTTCTTGAGCAACAAGTTCGCAAGCGCAGTCATTGGCTTCTTCAGGTCCATGAGCGATGAAGCCAAATCATCAACAGCTTCGGCAAGCCCTGCTACCAGCGGCAGGCAATCCGTTTCCAACGCATTGCTGCCCGCTGGCTCAGAGCGGGCTAAAACCTGTTGCCGCACCAGTGTTAAAAATTCTTCAGCCGAACCTTCGGGCTGGCCACCTTGAATGCGCCGTGTCCAGCCAGGGCCTGGCAATGCGGAAGCGCCGCGCAAAATTTGTTGCAAAAGCTTTTCAGCATTTTCCTGATCAGCAACAAGATCGCCAATGCGCTCAGCTAAACCCCGCCCACGCCGGCGTTCGGTTTCCGGCCCACGCAACCAGCGCCGAAGTTCCGAGGCTTCCATGGCAGTCAAATGCCCAGAGAAAGCCGAATCCGCTGCATCAAATAAATGGTGCCCCTCATCAAACACCATGCGCCGGATGCCACCGGGCGCTGCTTCCTCCTCCGAGGTAACAGCAACGCCCAAAGCCTGATCTGTGGCTGCCTGATGTAAAACCAGTGCATGGTTGGCAATCACAATATCGGCTTTGCGCCCCGCCCGCACTGAGCGTTCAATAAAGCAGCGCTTAAAATGCGGGCAAGCGGCATAAATGCATTCGCCGCGTCGATCAGTCAGTCCCAGCGATGCGGGCGTTAAGTGACGGCTTTCTGCATCCAAAGTCACATCTTGAAAAAGTGTGAGCAGCCAAGATGGAAAGTCTCCTCCCACAATATCACCATCGCGGCTAAATCTGGCCCAGCGTGAGATTAACACCGCTAATAAAGCCGAGCGTGCATTGGCATTGGTCAAGCGGCCAAATACCTCCTGCATATTGAGCAAACACGCATAATTTTCGCGACCTTTGCGAATCACAATGCGCTCGCGTCGCTCGGCTGGGTCTGCGACCAGCCGCGAGGTTTCTTGATCAAGCTGACGTTGCAGATTTTTTGTGTAAGTTGAAATCCACACTGGTGCGTTGTTCTTGCGCGCCCATAAATAAGCTGGCGCTAAATAGCCCAGGGTTTTGCCAAGGCCCGTGCCTGCTTCGGCCAGCAGAATATTATTCACATCTTTGCGTTCACGCGGCTCAAAAGCATGTGTGGCCGTTGCTGCATATTCGCGCTGGCTCACCCGTGCCTCAGCATCATGGCCAAGAATATCACGGAGAAAATTTTGAGCATCTTCGCCTGATACAGGAAGTTGGGTGCCTAGCGGCCTTGCGCCATCATCTTCCCACTCTTCAATGCGGTCCCACACATTCAGGCCTGTGACAAAGCTGCTAACATCAAGCTTAGGATTGGCTTTAAGCAAAGCCGCCATCACCAGTTTAGCCCAAGGCCAATTGGCCCGTGCTAGAAAATTCGCAGTCTCCGCCGCCTCGCGCAGCAATGGATAATTGCGGTTTGAAACTCGCGCTAAAAGATCTTCCACCACATTCAGCAAAGTTTGGCTTTCATTTTCACCGCGCTCCACGGCGAGTGCGCGTGCAAAACCTGACGGTGTTGGCGTTGCTACCCGCGCTGGAACGACAAAGGCAAAAAGCTCGGCCACATCAAAATGTTTGATGTCTTTGGCCGAGCGTGCCAAACTTTTAGGAGCCGCCGCCGTGGAAGCCAAACGATCAATCAGAAAAGCGGAATGGCAAATCAAATGCGGCAAAGCTGAAAGCCTGGCCAAAGCCGCCGCCGCCGCCAGCTTTTCTCCAGCCACAATCGCTCCTAGCCCCGCCACTAAAGCAACGGAAGGAAGTGGAAAATTATGGTTGGGTGCGTTCACGCATCCGCTTTAACGACCTTCAGAGCAAACTGAAAGGGCAGGCCCTTCGAGGCTGCTTCGTCTCAAGGGGAGGGTTTTTAAGACCTCATGCTGAAGTGCGAGCCATGGCGAGCCTCGAAGCATTGGCTGACATTGACCTTGGCTTTGACCATCCCTAAAGAACCCCGAACACTTTAGGATAAAACCATGACCACCTCTCCCGCTCTCCGCACAGCAGCCCTCGAATCTAAGGCTTGGCCTTTTGAGGAAGCACGCAAACTTTTAAAGCGGGTGGAAAAATCGGGGCAGAAATCGGTCTTGTTTGAAACCGGCTACGGTCCGTCAGGCTTGCCACATATCGGCACGTTCGGCGAAGTGGCCCGCACCACCATGGTGCGCCGCGCTTTTGAGCTGATGAGCGATCTCCCAACGCGGTTGCTGTGTTTTTCTGATGATATGGATGGAATGCGTAAAATTCCCGACAATGTGCCGGATAAGTCTTTCCTCGAACCGCATTTGCATAAGCCGCTCACATCCGTGCCAAATCCTTTTGGTGGCGAGTATGAAAGTTTCGGCCATCACAACAACGCCATGTTACGAAGGTTTTTGGATACATTCGGATTCCGATATGAATTTGGTAGCGCCACTGAGTATTATAAGTCGGGAAAATTTGATCATATGCTGATCAAGGCCTTGGAAAAATTCGATGATATTATGGCGGTGATGCTGCCGACATTGGGTGAGGAACGCCAGGCCACCTATTCGCCATTCTTGCCGATATCGCCGATTTCTGGCCGCGTTCTCTATGTGCCCATGAAAGATGTGAACGCCAAACAAGGCACCATCACCTTTGCTGATGAAGATAGCACCGACGTAACGTTGGATGTGCGCGGAGGCCGCACCAAGCTGCAATGGAAGCCTGACTTTGGCATGCGCTTTGCGGCCTTGGGGGTAGATTTTGAAATGTTTGGAAAAGACCATCAATCAAATGCGCCAATCTATGATCGCAATTGTGAAATTCTGGGTGGCATTGCCCCTGAGCATTATGTCTATGAACTCTTCTTGGATGATAAGGGCCAGAAGATTTCAAAGTCCAAAGGCAACGGCCTCACCATTGATGAATGGCTCACCTATGCTGACCCAGATTCCCTCGCCCTCTATATGTATAACCGCCCGCGTGAAGCTAAGAAGCTGCATTTTGATGTGATCCCGCGTGCTGTTGATGAGTATGCGCAGCATTTGGCGGGCTATCAAAAGCAAACTGAACCCAAAGATCACTTGATGAATCCTACATGGCACATTCATCAAGGCCATCCGCCGGTTCCTGAGACTGGCGGCGTCACTTTTGCGTTGCTGCTCAATTTGGTATCGGTCGCTAACACCGAAGATAAGGCCGTGCTCTGGGCTTTCCTCAAGCGCTATATGCCAGACATGAATCCGTCAAGCCATCCGCGTTTGGATAAGATGGTGGGTTATGCCATTCGCTATTATTTAGATTTCGTGAAACCAAACAAGGTTTATCGTCCGTGTACGGAGGATGAAGCCAAGGCTCTCACCGACTTGAACGCAGCACTGGTCGAATTGCCCGAAGGTTCAACCCCCGAAGCCATTCAGCAAAAGGTCTATGACATCGGCAGACGCGAACCCTACACGGTCACCCAGAAAGATGGCACCATTGGTGTCGGCCAAACATGGTTCAACATGTTGTACCAAGTGTTATTAGGTGAGGAGCGTGGCCCACGCTTCGGCTCATTCGCAGCGCTTTATGGTTTAAGCAATACCCGCGGGCTTATTGACAAGGCGCTGAAGGGCGAGTTGGGGAAGTAAATCACGCTCCCAACTTTATAATTACTAACTCGTCTTGGACTGCAAAGCGCTGATTAGTTCTGGCGTCACTTCGCCTGTCACTTTCATGCCTTCTTGCAATTGGAACAGGCGAATGGCGTTCACGGTTTTGCCGCCCAATTTGCCATCGGCTTGGCCAATATTATAGCCAAGCTTGTCGAGCAACATTTGCGTTTTGCCAACCAGATCATCTCCACTGGATGATGACATTTGCAACTGTGTTGCCCCCACCTTCCAAGCATTTTCATCAATGGCCACAACATTGGCAATGTCAGGCGCTTTAGTCGGTGTCCACGCTTTTAAACGCGCGGTTATTTTTTCCACTGATTCAGGCGAAAGTGATTTAGCAAGTGCATCGGCATGAACTTGCGCATCAGCATCTTGTTGGGCCGCAGCAGCTTGATACCAGAACAGAGCTTCCACAGCATCGGCCTTGGTGCCAAGGCCGCGTTCGATGAGCACAGCGAGATTAAACTGGCTGTCTTTCAAGCCATGATCAGCTGCCAGCGAGAACCATTTGTAAGCGCGCGCATAATCAGGTGAACCAGCGTCAGTGCTAGCAGCAATAACCGCAGCATTATGCATGGCGCGCACATTACCCAAAGCAGCAGCGCGCTCATACCATGAAAGAGCAGCCCCCATGTTTTTGGGCACACCCCTGCCACGCTCATAAAGTGTAGCAACGCGATATTGCGCAGGCGCTAACCCAGCGGCGGCGGCCTTGCCATACCAATAAGCGGCCTTGGCAAAATCAGCATTGACATTTTCACCGTTCATATAGCGCGTGGCCACCACGAACTGCGCATTGGCATCACCAGATTGTGCAGCATCCCGAAGTTGCTGGGGGCCAATTTTATCATCCAAAACCACTTGTGGCGCTGCAGTTTCAGGCGTGGCAACCGCAGCTGGAAGTGAACCCGTGAGAATATCATCTTCACCAATATCAGCTTCGCCGTTTTGATCTAAAGGGGCAGCTTGGGCAGCTGGCGCAGTTGACTGATCAGCAGGAGCCGGAACCACAACCGGAGCCTCGGTTACAGGTTGTTCTATTGCCGTTGGTGTGGCCAAAGGCACTGCTTGCTCACCGCTGCCCATCACGTTTTTGCCAATGAAGAATGCAAACAACGAGAGTGCCAAAATGCCAGACAGAATTAGAGTGCGGCGGCTGCCCGCAACGTTTGAATTGGCCGGTTTAATTTCGGGTGGTTGTTTAACACCGCCAGAAAGTGAGGCAGCCTTTGCAGTTTTTGCACCTCTTCTAAACGGCATTTTGAAGCTCATCAGCTTCTTTGATTTTTCCTCACTAAAGCGGGCCGCACCGGGGGCGATACCACTCAACATGCTTTTTTGTTGGGTGGCGGCTTGAGCAGCGCGACGTGCAGCAGCAATAAAATCATCGCCTGCAAGGGCCGCGGGCGCTATTGCCGGGAGTTCAAACGGGTTAGCGAATGGAACTTCAGCAGCCTCGAAGGGATTTGATTCTGCCTCAAACTTTGGTGACTGATCTAAAAATTGCGCGGACTCTGGCGCTTGCATCATCTCTGGAGCAACCACAAGCTCAGGTGCCGTCTCAGCCTCTGACTCAAATGAAACCAAGCTTTCGCCATTGGAAAGAGGAGCAGGGTGGGCTGCTTGGGCCACACGCTGGCCAATGGCTGCGGTTTCAAGCTCAGCCAATTTTCCAACAATCTGCTCAAGTGTTTCATGAACAGCTTCAAGTGTTTCTTGATTGCGTGAATCTGCCGTCTGAGAAGCCTCTCGCACCGCATGAAGGCCTTGCTCTAAGGCCATGATTTCAGGGGAGCCCGCCAGATTAACTGGGCCCTGTTGCTGGCTCATAATATGTTGGCCCATACGGTTGGCGGCATCCTCGGCCACCTCCTTGGTCCAATTGCGGCTCTGCTCCATGCTGTCATAAAGTTGGCCAATGGCCTTCTCGATGGTTTGCAAATGGGTGAGCTGATGTTCCGTGCGGCCCAAACGCTCATTCACTTCTTCAAGCTTTTGCTCAAGTTCAAACCGCGCTGTGCCGTCACCTTGCATCCGAATGGCATCGTTCAAGCGGTGATCAAGTTCCACCATGCGCCGTTCAAGTTCATTAAGCTGGGGCATATCTCGCGCAGCAGAATGGGATTGTTCCAAGCGCTGCGAAATTTCTAAAATGCGCCGGTCCATATCGGCAATTGGGCGCATATCAGGCCCTTGGGCAACACGGGTGGAAAGCTGCTCAACAGCTGAACGCAGAGCCGTCACATCACGGTTTGAAGCCACATTCACACTTGCTTCATCAATGCGGTTGTTCAGGCGGTCAATCTCAGACCGGAAGCGTTGAATTTCAGCAGGGTTAGTAGAGCTTGTGGCAAAAGACGTTTGCGCTTCACGCAGCAGTCCTAAGATGCGCTGTTCGATGATCCGCAATTCTTCTTGGCTTGCTTGCACCGCTTGGGTTTGGGCTTTGGCAGCAAGGCCTTCAGCAGCATCACGCACGGTCTCAATGCGACCAGCCAAACCATCAAGCTCGCGGCGCAACAGATCAGGTAATTCGGCAGATGTTTGATGTTGGCTCGTTTCAACACGGCGGGCCAATTCGCTCAAGCGGTTTTCAAGCTGCGAGAAAGCCGGGGCCTGCCGCAAAACCTGATCGCTATTGGCACCACCAGCGCGCGAGGCCATTTCGCTCATGCGATCTTGGAGAGACTTCAAGTTATCGCGAGTGCGCTTATCGCTCACCTCAAGGTGCTCAATAATGTTGCGTACCGCTTTTTCAAGTGTTTGGAATCCAGCACCGTCTTCTGCACGGGCAGGCTTTGAAGTTTGCGTAATCTGGCGGCTCAGCGCGGCAAGGCGCTCATTAACAGCCGAAAACGCTTCTACAGTTTGGCGTTCATTGCTTTCAACACGGTTGAACACTTTTGAAAACGCAAAACTATCTTCAGCAGCTTGCGGGCTCACATGCTGGCGCGTGTCGCTTTCGCGCCGTGCTAAAATTGAGAGCTGTTCGGCAATATCTTCAAGTCGCGTTGCGGCGCGCTCCATGGGATGTGATGAAATGCGGCTGCGCGAAACTCTGGCTGGGGGTGCTTCTGGAGCTTTTTCGTCAGCCTGTTCATTAATGGCAGAGTTTAGCCATTCGCCCAGCGTCATGCCTGAACGGCGTGCCGCTGTTTTGGCCACTTCGCGCAATTCAGGCTCAACGCCCTTGACACTCCAAGGAATTCCTGGCTTCATAAATTAACTCTCCAAACTCCTGCGCAAGTCCCGCAAATCAGCACTGCGCGCCACATCTCAAAGTCTGAAAGTTAACTTTCTTGGTAAATATTAGGTTAAGTCTCTGATGTTTTTTGTGTAATGCAAAAAGCAGCCATAGTTTTGGGACTTTCTTTGATGTTAGATTTAGCCTTCGTTTCATCGCCACTCGACCGAAATGCCAATAATCGCACAAATAGTGATTTTGTGCAGGCAAGACGAAATGATCCCAAGGCGAAAATCTTGCAGCTTGCAGGTGATACTATACGTATAGAAAATGGCACGATTTTCACCAGTAATGATGCACCCGAGACTGAAGCGATTTACCTTGGCGACGACCTTCAAAACCAAGCTTGGTTTGCTAGAAACGTTGCCCCACATGAAGACTACAAGCCCCTTCGAGGCCTGATGATCGAAGGCAGTCTTTCGCAAGCCGAAATCTCCATCCTCGCCCAAGCTCGCAGCATAGTGCATTGGCATGAAAGCCACCGCTTCTGCGCCAAATGCGGGGCGCAATCGTTAATGGCTGATGCGGGTTACCGCCGCCATTGTGAAGCCTGTGGTGCCGACCACTTCCCGCGAACCGATCCGGTGGTGATTATGGCGGTGCGCAATGGCACTCGCATTTTGCTCGGCCGTCAAGCGGCTTGGCCACCGGGCATGTTTTCAGCCCTTGCTGGTTTTATGGAGCCTGGCGAAACCATTGAAGCCGCCATGCGCCGCGAGGTGATGGAAGAGGCTGGCATTAAAGTGGGCAAAGTGTCTTATGTCACCAGCCAGCCTTGGCCCTTTCCCTCAAGCCTGATGATTGGTCTTTTAGGCGAGGCCGAAACCACAAATATCACAGTCGATCCGAAAGAACTTGAAACCGCAAGATGGTTTGAGCGCGCCGAAGTGCAAGCAATGCTCGAAAACAAGCACCTAGAGGGCTTAACCGCGTCACACCCCTATGCCATTGCCCACCACATTATTAAGGCTGCACTGGATTAAGGCTGCACTGGTCGAATAGCGCGCATTTAGTTCGACCCTCAAAATAAATCGGTGTTTTGCCCCCTCAACATCTTGGCGGGCGCAAAAATTGGTGGCATTGTTATCAGACAATTGAGGCCCCTACATGTATCTCGGACTGGATTTCGGAACGTCTTCCGTAAAAGGCGTGTTGATCGACGGCAAACAGAAGATTATCGCCATGGCGTCGTCACCCTTAAAAGTATCGCGCCCGCACCATGGCTGGTCCGAGCAAAACCCTGAACACTGGTGGAAGGCTACCAATTCCGTCGTGCAGCAATTGCGCAAATCAAAACCTAAATCCGTGGCCCAAGTGGCAGGCATAGGCCTTTCCGGCCAGCAACATGGTGCCACCTTACTGGACGCAGCCGGAAAAGTGCTGCGCCCCTGCATTTTATGGAATGATGCGCGAAGCTTTGAGGAATGCAAAGACATTCTGGCCGCCGAACCTCGCGCCATGGATATCACCGGAAACATTCCGCTGGCAGGCTTTACAGCGCCTAAATTGCTCTGGGTTAAAAAGCATGAGCCCAAGGTCTTTGACAAGGTTGCCAAAGTATTGCTTCCGAAAGATTATTTACGCTTTCGCATGACTGGCGATTATGCCTCGGACATGTCGGACAGCGCTGGCACCTATTGGCTGGATGTTGAAAAACGTGATTGGTCGCAAGCCATGCTGAAAGCCACGCATATGCGTCTCGATCAAATGCCAAAACTTTACGAAGGCACCGATGCTACGGACAAAATTACAGCTGCTTTAGCCAAAGCTTGGGGCATGCCGCTGCGGCCGGTGGTTGCTGGCGGCGGTGGCGATAATGCTGCATCAGCCATGGGCATTGGTGCGGTTAATGATGGCGATGCTTTTATTTCAATCGGCACATCGGGTGTGATGTTTGTGTCCAATGATCACTATAGCCCCAATGCTGGCAAAGCCGTTCACGCCTTTTGCCATGCCGCTAAAGGCAAATGGCACCAGATGGGCGTTATTCTTTCGGCAACCGATAGTTTGGAATGGTTGGCAGGTGTTTTGAAAACCCCAGCCCCACAACTCACCAAAGCGCTCGGCACCAAGATAACTGGCCCATCAGAAGCTCTGTTCCTGCCCTATCTCTCAGGTGAGCGCACGCCGGTGGGCGATTCCCAAATTCGTGGTGCCATATTGGGCCTTGGCCACGAAACTGACTCCAAGACCATGACCCATGCCGTGCTTGATGGTGTAGCCTTCGCCTTCCGCGATTCACTGGAAGCGCTCAAAGATGCAGGCTCCACTGTGAAGCGGGTGATGGCGGTGGGCGGTGGCACCAAATCAGAACTCTGGTTGAAAATCATTGCCACAGTTTTGAGTGTGCCTGTCGATCTTCCAGCCTCAGGCGAAGTGGGCGGTGCCTTTGGCGCAGCCCGCATGGGGCTGATTGCTGCAACGGGCGCTTCATATAAGTCTGTCTGCACCAAACCGAAAATAGCCAAGACTATTCTTCCAGATGCCAAGGCCAAGGCCGCCTATGAAGCGGCATATCAACGCTACACAAAAATTTATCCAGCGATTAAAGGAATCTAACATGTCTAAATTTTATTCTATTTCGGAACCGATTAAGTATGAAGGTCCGAATACCTCCAACGATCTCGCTTACCGCTGGTATAATCCTGATCAGAAGGTTTTGGGCAAAACCATGCGCGAGCATTTGCGCTTTGCGGTTTGCTATTGGCACACGTTATGTTGGCCAGGTGGTGATCCCTTCGGTGGTGAAACTTTCAACCGCCCATGGCACCATGATGCGGACCCGATGGCGGCAGCCCGCACCAAAACCGAAATTCTTTTTGAAACGTTGCGCCTGCTCGATATTGATTATTTCACCTTCCATGATCTTGATATCGCACCCGAAGGCAACTCACTGAAAGAGTTCAATTCCAACATTACGGCGATTGCTAAAATTCTCGAAAAGAAAATGGCTGCCGATAATAAAAAACTACTGTGGGGCACAGCCAACATGTTCTCCAACCGCCGCTTTATGGCGGGTGCTGCCACCAACCCAGACCCTGATGTGTTTGCTTATTGCGCAGCACAAGTGAAACACGCGTTGGATGTGACCCATGATTTGGGTGGTGAAAACTATGTGATGTGGGGTGGCCGCGAAGGCTATGAATCACTGATCAACACCAGGATTGGCCAAGAGCTAAAACAAGCGGGCCGCTTCTTGTCATTGGTTGTCGAATATAAACACAAGATTGGTTTCAAGGGTCCGATTTTGATTGAGCCAAAGCCCAAGGAACCATCGACCCATCAATATGATTATGATGTAGCTTCAATCTATGGCCTGCTCAAATCATATGGTTTGGAAAACGATGTGAAAATGAACATCGAACAAAACCATGCCATTCTGGCGGGCCATACATTTGAGCATGAAATTGCGCTGGCTTCATCGTTAGGCATTTTCGGTTCGCTGGATTTGAACCGTGGTGGTTATCAAGTGGGCTGGGATACCGACCAGTTTGCAATGAATGTGCCTGAACTCACTTTAATGATGTTGGAAGTGATCAAAGCTGGTGGCTTCACCACAGGCGGCATGAACTTCGATGCCAAAATCAGGCGTCAGTCGCTTGATCCTGATGATCTGCTCTATGCCCATGTGGCTTCGATGGATGCTTGCGCACGCGGACTTTTGAATGCCGCAAAAATTATCACTGACGGCAAAGTGGCAGCCGTTGTTGATAAGCGTTACGCCAAATGGTCAACTCCACAAAACAGTGCCATGCTCGATAAGGGTGCCACCCTTGATGGCATTGCTGCGCGTGTGCATAAAGAAGGCCTCGAACCACAACCCTTTTCAGGCCGCCAAGAATATATCGAAGGCTTGCTCAACAACGTTTAATTCACGGAGATAAATCATGGCAGGAAACATTAAAGGCCCAGCGATATTTCTGGCGCAATTCGCAGGCGATGCCGCACCGTTCAATTCGTTTGACGGGATTTGCAAATGGGCGGCTTCACTGGGGTATAAAGGCGTGCAAATTCCAACGTGGGATGGCCGCATGATGGATTTAAAGAAGGCCGCCGAATCTAAAACCTATTGCGACGAGATTAAAGGCACAGCCAAAAAACATGGCATTGAGATCACTGAACTCTCATCGCACTTACAAGGCCAGCTTGTTGCTGTGAACCCGGTTTACGATGAGGCCTTTGACGCTTTTGCTCCGCCTGAAGTGCGCGGCAATCCAAAAGCCCGCCAAGCCTGGGCTGCCGATCAAGTGAAACTGTCAGCTAAAGCCTCCAAGAATTTAGGTTTGCATTCAACAGTATCTTTTACAGGCGCACTGTGTTGGCCTTATCTTTATTCATGGCCCCCACGCCCTGCTGGCCTCATTGAAGCAAGCTTTGATGAGCTTGCCAAACGTTGGAAACCATTGCTCGATGTGATGGATGAAAATGGCGTTGACGTAGGTTTTGAAATTCACCCCGGTGAAGATGTGATGGATGGCATCACCTTCGAGATGTTCTTAGATCGCCTCAAAGGCCACAAGCGCTGCCAAATCAATTATGATCCTTCGCATTTTGTGTTGCAGCAACTTGATTATTTAGACTTCATCGATATTTATCACGAGCGCATCTGCGCTTATCATGTAAAGGATGCCGAGTTTAATCCAACCGGCCGCCAAGGGGTTTATTCTGGTTTCCAACCTTGGGTGAAACGTGCGGGCCGCTTTCGCTCATTGGGCGATGGCCAAGTTGATTTCAGCGCGATCTTCTCGAAGCTCGCGCAATATGATTACAATTCATGGGCCGTGCTCGAATGGGAATGCTGTTTGAAATCATCTGGTCAGGGTGCAGCAGAGGGTGCACCGTTCATTGCGTCGCATCTTATCCAAACCACGGGCAAAGCCTTTGATGATTTCGCAGGTGGAGCCGTGGATAACTCAGCACAAATCAAGCGCATGTTGGGGATTTAGTTAAGGCGCTTCGAGGCCCTGCGAAATGCAGGGCACCTCAGCGTGAGGAATAATCTAACCCTCATCCTGAGGTGCGAGCGTAAGCGAGTCTCGAAGGATATAATTCAAGCGAGGAACTAAAATGGCAATCACAGGCAGCAAAACTCAAAGCAACACCGAGCGCATTCGTTATGGCATGGTGGGTGGTGGGCAGGGTGCATTTATTGGGGCTGTGCACCGCATTGCCGCCCGCATTGATGATAAATATGAACTGGTCGCAGGTGCGCTTTCATCTGATGCAGCGCGGGCCAAAGCTTCGGGTGCTGAACTCGGTTTGGCCGAAGATCGCAGTTACACTGATTTTAAAACCATGGCGAAACTTGAAGCCAAGCGCGCTGATGGCATTGAAGCAGTTTCAATCGTAACACCCAATCACATGCATTTCCCTGCCGCCAAAGCTTTCATCGAAGCTGGCATTCATGTGATCTGCGATAAGCCTTTGTCGCTCAATCTCAAAGAAGCCTTGGCACTCGAAAAGCTTTTGGCAAAAAATCCAAAGGTGATTTTTGCTCTCACGCATAACTATTCTGGCTACCCTATGATCCGCCAAGCCAAGGCCATGGTGGCGGCTGGTGAGCTTGGTGAAATCCGACTTGTGCAGGGTGAATATCCCCAAGATTGGCTGACGACGGATCTCGAAAAATCCGGTCAGAAACAAGCCGCGTGGCGCACTGATCCGAAGCGCTCAGGCGCTGGCGGTTGCGTGGGTGATATTGGTACCCATACCTATCAGCTCGGCACTTATGTGTCGGGCCTCACGCTCGAAGAGCTTTCAGCTGATCTCACAAGTTTCGTCAAAGGCCGCAAGCTGGATGATAATGTGAGTGTTATGTTGCGCTACAAAGGTGGAGCCAAGGGCATGATCTGGGCCAGCCAAGTTGCTCCCGGCCATGAGAATGGTTTGAAGCTGCGCATTTACGGAACCAAGGGCGGCTTGGAATGGACCCAAGCTGATCCAAACTATTTGTGGGTGACGCCGTTCGGTGAACCCAAACGCCTCATCACCCGTGGTGGGGCCGGAGCCAATGCCGCGGCAAACCGTGTGACGCGCATTCCCGGCGGCCATCCTGAAGGTTATTTGGAAGGTTTTGCCAATATCTACACTGAAGTGGCAAGAGCCATCGAAGCCAAACGTACTGGCAAGAAAGTTGACAAAGATGTTGATTTCCCCGGCATTGCAGATGGTGTTGCGGGCATGGCCTTCATTGAGGCTTGCGTAAAATCATCCACCAAGAATGGCAAGTGGACCAAACCCTAAATTTATTTTTATTTTGTCATCCCGTCGAAAGACGGGACCCAGTAACACGAGTTCGGTGCTTGTTGAAAGTCTGGGTCCCGATGTACATCGGGATGACAATATATTTTTTTAAGCCAGCTTCTTGCGCAATCGTCTAAGCCCTAACCACACGCCGACAAGAATAATTGGAATGGAGGCGAGCTTCACCAGCTCGCCATTCATCCACGACACATAATGCGCACTCTCTTCCACCAGCTTGGCAAAAATGCTGATGGCATAGTAACTGATCGCCACCACCGAAAGGCCTTCTACAGTTTGTTGCAGGGTAAGTTGCTGGCGCGAGCTGGCTTCCATAGAGCGCAGCAATTGTTGGTTCTGGCCTTCCAGCGCAATATCAACACGCGTGCGTAAAAGATTACTGGCCCGTTCACTGCGCAAAGCCAAGCCTGAAATGCGGTCCGCCACAGCAGAGCAAGTGGCAAGGGCTGGGCTAAAGCGGCGATCTAAAAACACGCCAAGCCGCTGATAACTCATCACGCGTTCCTCGCCCAATTCGGCAATGCGCTTGGCAACCAAAGTTCCATAAGCCCGTGCTGCTGCAAAGCGATAGCTTGAACGATTGGAAAGTTCCTCCACATCGCGCGCAATGGTGCTGAGCTCGGCCAGCAATTTTCCATCTTCTTCTGCGCCCTTGGCCGAAAGCATGTCTGATATTGTGGCCGACAATGAGTTTTCTAAGGGGCCCAATCGTTGCTGCAATTGCCGCGCCAATGGAAACGCCAGTAAAGCCATCATGCGGTAAGTTTCAAGCTCATGCAGTCGTCGCGTTAAACGTCCCAACCGCATCGGAGACAGACCCTTATCGTGAATAATCATCCGGCTATAACCATCAGCGGCTATACGAAAATCCGTCCACACCATGGCTTGGCCTTGATTGACAGAAGAAGACGCCAATTCATCATGACCAAAAATATCTAGTAGGTCCGCTGCACTCGGCACTTTGTTGGCTTTGCTTAAAATATGCGTGTGAATAGCCACCAGCCTTTTGCCGGGAAGGCTTGCCACCCAATCTGCGGGCAAATTTGAAATCGCTTCGCCACCCGCCTGCTTGCCTTCAACGGTCACACTGATCCGATAAAATTCACCATGGCGTTCAAACTTAAAAAGCCCATTGGCAATCTGGCCGGAATGATGAACTGCCCCTGCGGGAGGAATTGGCTTTTCAAATTTTTGAAACAGCTGCGACACAAGAATTAAGGGATCAGCATCTGTTGCTGTCACAGTGTAAGCCAGATGGGTGACGCGCGCGGGCGCTTTCACAGGCAGCCCGGGCCGCCCATGCAGTTCATTATTTAAAACAAATCTCAGTTCATGGTCGCTCATGGGCAGCACCATATGAGAGAGTCTCGAAAACCATCTTGCGGCGCAACATCGCACCCGTTTCAAAATTTTGATGTACGCCCCTCATTTTTGACTTTCGCAACGCAATAATTCAGCTATAAGCCCCTTCACGAATTCAAAAGTCATCAACGAGGAGTTCCACATGGCTAAGGTAAGAGTAGCAATTAACGGCTTTGGCCGCATCGGCCGCAATATAGTGCGCGCCATTTATGAATCAGGCCGCAAGGACATTGATATCGTCGGCATCAATGATTTGGGCCCGGTTGAAACCAACGCTCATCTCTTGCGCTTTGACTCAGTTCATGGTCGGTTCCCACATGAAGTGAAAGTGAATGGCGATGCCATCAACATCGGCACTGACACATTCAAAGTAACCGCGCACCGCGATCCAGCCAATTTGCCTTGGAAAGAATTGGGCGTGGACATTGCTTTGGAATGCACGGGCATTTTCACAGCAAAAGACAAAGCCTCGGCGCATTTGACAGCAGGTGCAAAGCGCGTGCTTGTTTCAGCCCCTTGCGATAACGCTGACATGACTGTGGTTTACGGTGTGAATCATGACCAGTTGAAAGCTGATCACATCGTTGTTTCAAACGCATCCTGCACCACCAACTGCTTGGCCCCTGTGGTAAGCGTATTGCACAAAGCTGTTGGTATTGACCACGGCTTCATGACCACCATCCATGCCTATACTGGTGACCAGCCAACCTTGGATACCATGCACAAGGATTTGTACCGTGGCCGCGCTGCTGCCATGTCGATGATACCAACATCAACCGGTGCTGCTAAAGCCATCGGCTTGGTTATTCCTGAATTGAAGGGCCGTTTAGATGGCACCTCAATTCGCGTTCCGACACCAAATGTGTCAGTCGTTGATTTCAAGTTTGTTGCAAAACGCGCCACCACCATTGAAGAAATCAATGCCGCAATCAAGGCTGCCGCAGATGGCCATTTGAAGGGCATTTTGGGCTATACTTTGGCTCCAAACGTTTCGATCGACTTCAACCATGATCCACATTCGTCAACATTCCACATGGATCAAACCAAGGTCGTTGAAGGCACTTTGGTTCGCATTCTATCATGGTACGACAATGAATGGGGCTTCTCTAACCGCATGAGCGACACTGCCGTTGCCATGGGTAAATTGCTCTAATCTCTTCACCTATGTGATTTTTCAGACTACAAGGGGGGCATGAAAATGCGCCCCTTACTTATTTCCCCCTCCATCCTCGCCGCTGATTTTTCCAAATTGGGCGAGGAAGTTATAGCCGCCGACAAAGCGGGCGCCGATTGGATTCATATTGATGTGATGGATGGCCATTTCGTGCCTAACATCACATTCGGTGCGCCCGTGATGCAATCCATCCGCAAAGTCACAACCAAACTCTTCGATGTGCATTTGATGATTTCTCCGGCTGACCCCTACCTCGCACAATTTGCCGGTGCAGGTGCTGATCTCATCACAGTGCACGCCGAAGCAGGCCCACATCTGGATCGCAGCTTGCAAGCCATCAGAAGCTTGGGCAAAAAAGTCGGTGTCGCTTTAAACCCGGCAACGCCAGTTTCAGTTTTAGAACATGTGATAGACCGCCTCGATCTGATTTTGATTATGACCGTGAACCCCGGCTTCGGCGGGCAAAGCTTAATCCCGGTCACTTTGGAAAAAATCCGCCAAGCTAAAGCACTCGTGGCAGGCCGCAATATCGATATTGAAGTGGATGGTGGTGTGACAGTTGAAAATGCCGCCTCCATTGTTAAAGCCGGAGCCAATGTGTTGGTGGCAGGGTCAAGCATTTTCAAAGGCGCTGATTATGCCGCGAATATCAAGGCTATTAGAAACGCTGCACTGAGTGTTGAAATTTGACCGAGAAATACGCCAACCTCCAAGACCCGGGCATCCGCGACTTTCTGATTGCGGGCGATAATTTTTATCCTGCTGATGCCGTCAATTTCTCCATGCCCGAGCAACGTGAATTTTATAACAAATATTGCGCGCATTTCCGAAAGCCACGGCCTGCTTCGATCACCGTCACCGATTTCAAAGTCGGTGAAACTCCGTGCCGCCGCTACACACCAAAATCTCCAACGGCAAAATTGCTCTATCTCCATGGTGGTGGCTTTGTTGTGGGCGGACTGGAAAGCCACGATGATATTTGCTCTGAATTGGCAGAAGGTGCACAAGTTGACGTTACAGCTGTTGAATATCGCTTGGCTCCTGAGCATCCTTTTCCGGCGGCCTTTGACGATTGCTGGACCGTTTTGAACTCAGTCGGTTCTTGCATTGTGGCAGGTGACAGTGCGGGTGGAAATCTTGCAGCCGCACTTTGTTTGAAATCACGCGATGTAAACGGCCCGAAAATCGCTGGCCAAGTTTTGATCTATCCGGGCCTCGGCGGCGACATGAGAAAGGGCTCATACATTACTCAGGCCAATGCCCCGGGCCTTACAACAGCAGATGTAATTTATTACCGCGACACATATAAAGGTGGAGGTCACAAGTTTGCGGAGCCATTGCGCGAAACGAATTACCGCAATTTACCAGCGGCATTTTTGGTGGCCGCAGGCAATGACCCACTGCATGATGATTGCATAACTTTTGCTGAAAATCTGATCGCCGCCGGAGGTCAAGCCACAGTGCGCGAAGAACCCTTGCTGGTTCATTCATTCTTGCGCGCCCGCCATATGAGCCAACCTGCCGCAGCTTCCTTTCAAGCAATCATTGCAGCCATCAAGGGTTTTGCTGCATAGTGCTTGCTGAACAAGCAAGAGCATATCATGGCCATTAAAACCGTCACAAAATTTCCGCGCAAAACCAAAGAAGTTGAAAATTTCTGGATCCCGATGTCCGATGGGGTGAAGCTGTCGGCGCGCATGTTTTTACCCGTTGATGCAGAAAAAAATCCAGTGCCAGCTCTGCTTGAATATCTGCCTTATCGCAAGAGTGATGGCACCCATGTGCGCGATGCACTCACGCACCCATACTTGGCAGGCCATGGCTATGCGTCTGTTCGCGTCGATATGCGAGGTTCCGGTGATGCTGAGGGTCTGATCGAAGATGAATACACCCTCCAAGAACATGATGATGCACTGGAAGTGATTGCGTGGCTCGCTAAACAAAAATGGTGTTCTGGCAAAGTGGGTATGTTTGGCATTTCATGGGGTGGCTTCAATGCGTTGCAAGTAGCCGCAAGGCAACCGCCAGCGCTCAAAGCCATCGTCACCATCTGCTCCACAGACGATCGATATGAGGATGATATCCATTATAAGGGCGGAACCTTGCTCAATGAAAACCTGGGCTGGGCCGCCACTATGCTGGCCTATTCCTCGCGCCCACCTGATCCCAAAGTTGTCGGCAATAAATGGCGCAAAATGTGGATGCAGCGTTTAGAAAACGAGCCTTTTTTGTTAATTCCATGGCTGCAACACCCGCACCGCGACGCCTATTGGAAACATGCTTCGGTATGTGAAGATTTTGGAAAGATAACTGCTGCCACATTGGTTGTGGGTGGCTGGAACGATGCCTACTCCAATGCGATCCCGCGTATGATGCGGGGTCTTCGTTGCCCGCGCAAAGCCATCATTGGCCCATGGGTGCATAAATACCCGCATTTTGCGGTGCCTGAACCCAAGATTGGCTTCCTTCAAGAAATGCTGCGCTGGTGGGACCATTATTTGAAAGACATCAATACCAAAGTGCATGAAGAGCCAGACTACCGCGTCTATGTGATGGATGCCTACAAGCCCGGCAAATTTCCCGAAGAAATTAATGGCCGCTGGATTGGCGATTCATATTGGGGCTTTGGCAACACCGAGACTAAATCTTGGGCGCTCAGCGCAAAAGGTATTTCGGCCACCTCTGATGATAAATCATTCAGCATCACCTCAAAGCAAAACACCGGATTTGATGGTGGCGAATATTGCATCATTTGGCTGGGTCCGGAATTTCCGGGCGATCAGGCCAAAGATGATTCCCAGTCTATCACCTTTGATAGCCCGGCTTTGCTTGACGATATTGATATTGTCGGCCAACCCACCATCACCTTAGATTTCACCGTTAATAAGCCGGTGGCCCATGTGGCCATTCGCTTGAATGATGTGTGGCCCTCTGGCGAAGTTTCACGCATCACCTATCATTTGCAGAACCTATGTTTTCGAGACAGCCGCGAAACACCAACAGCGCTCACCCCCGGCCAGCGCTATCAAGTGAAAATCAAGATGGATGACATTGCTTGGAAAGTTCCGAAGGACCACAAATTGCGTGTATCGATCTCAACATCATATTTCCCGATGATGTGGCCTGCTCCTGAACCTGTGGTGCTCACTGTGCACACAGCAAAATCAGAATTGCATTTGCCCATTCGCAAAAAAAATGAAAACGAAAAGAAAATTGTTTTTGCTGGTCCTGAAGCAGCAGCACCTGTGGCGATGAAAGAGCTTAAAAAACCTTGGCACAAGCGTGAAGTGACAATGGATGCTAAAACCGGTGAAACCAAACTCGAAATTATTGATGACTTTGGCACCCAGCAGATCAAAGCAATTGATATGATCGTTTCTGGAACGGGTCGCGAAAATTATTCGATTATGCCGGATGACCCACTTTCCGCCAAAATGGAAACCCATTGGACCGAGGGCCGTAAACGCGGCACTTGGGAAACGCGTACCGAAACCTTTGGCCGCTTGACCGCCACCAAAACCCATTGGATTGTCTGGGGCAAAATTGAAGCCTATGAAGGTAAGAAACAGGTTTTTGCAAAAGAATTTAATGAAAAAATTGAACGCAAGCTGCAGTGATCTAGCTCGGCTCATGAACCGTATAAGAGGACTAGGAATTTGATAAAGCTTTGTCTTCATGCCCATGGTGACCATGGCTGACCCCCGCACCAGCGGTCAGCGTAATGATGTATATGCCGTATTGTTGCACCGGGTGGCACAGTCGCGCGATAGGTCGGCTTTTGCTGAATTATTTGATCATTTTGCCCCGCGCGTGAAAAGCTTCATGATGCGCAAAGGCTATAATTCTGAACTTGCTGAAGATTTGGTCCAGGAAGCGATGATCGCCGTGTGGACCAAGGCCGCACTTTTTTCAACAGATCGGGGTTCAGTTTCTACGTGGATTTTTACTATTGCGAGAAATCTCGGCATTGATCGTCTGCGCCGCGAGAAATCACAACTCTATACAGATTTGGAAGATTTCGACACGCCAGATGATGCCAGTGATGCTGAAGAAAACCTTGGCCGTTCACAAGAAGATAACCATGTGGCCAAGGCCTTGGCCCAAATTCCGGCTGAGCAGCGCGAATTACTGATCCTATCCTTTGTCGAAGACGTACCACAAAGTGAAATAGCTCAAAGACTTAATATTCCATTGGGCACCGTTAAATCACGTATGCGGTTGGGTTACCAACGTATGCGCAAACTGTTGGAGACAGTGACGTGAAAATTGCTCATCACTTAGATGATGCCACATTGATAGGCTTTGCCGCAGGCACGCTGCCCGAAGCCCATGCTATTGTCACCAGTGCGCATTTGGCCATGTGCCCACAATGCCGTGCAAACTTGCGCGGTGCCGAAGCTATTGGCGGCGGCGTGTTAGCTGGTCAAGCGCCGATTGCTGTTACGCAAACTTTGCGCGAAGCCACACTTGCAAGCTTAGACCGCCTGTCAGTCGCCGCAGTAAAAAAATCCATCACAGTTCCTAAATCTGCCGAGCTGCCAGATGTGTTGGTGCGGGCCCTAGGGGTGACTTCGCTTGACCAAATTAAATGGCACCGCAAATTGCCAGGTGTTGCTATTTATGATGTGCCGCTGCCCAAAGGTTCCAAAGCCAAATTAAAATTGCTGGCTTTGGAAAAAGGCCGTGCCATGCCTGACCATGGCCATGGCGGCGAAGAGTTAACCTTGGTTTTGAAGGGTTCCTATAGCGATAAATTCGGAAAATTTAGCCGAGGTGACCTTGCAGATTTGGCCGAAGATGTTGAACATCAACCTATAGTAGATTCCGATGAAACCTGTATCTGCTTGATTTCATTTGATGTTCCAGCAAGATTTAAGTCAATTTGGGCAAGATTGGCCCAACCATTTTCAGGCATGTAAACAATTTGAAATAATGAACGCCAGATAAACGAAGGCCTCAGGCTTGGTTCAGAGGGGTTCTCCTAGAAAGGCACCATCAAATGCTTTTAGAGAGGGAACAACATCATGAACAACTTTTTCAAATCCGCCGCTGCCGCAACCATCATTCTTGCTGGCCTCATTTCATCCTCAGCCATTGCCGCTGAAAAGGTGCCCTTCGCCGGCATCGTTATCGTGCCAGCTTCGGCCCCACCAACGGCCCAAGTTGAAGTGGAACAACAAACATTCAAGCGTGGCAAAACTGTTATCTATGTAACCGATAAAAAGCCAGGCTCCATCATCATCAACACCAAAACCAATCAACTCTTCTATGTGTTAGGCATGGACCGCGCTGTAATGTACCGCGTGGCAACTGCAAAGAAAGGTTTTGAATGGAAGGGCGTTAACAAAGTTTCAGCCAAGACAGAATGGCCAGATTGGCGTCCACCCGTTGAAATGTTGGCCCGCCGTCCAGAATTGCCAACCTATATGGCTGGTGGCCCAAAGAATCCACTTGGTGCGCGTGCCATTTATTTAGGTTCCACCATTTACCGCATCCACGGCACCAATGAACCAAAGTCCATCGGCAAAGCTGCATCATCAGGCTGCATCCGCATGCTCAATGAAGATGTGAGCGAACTTTACAATTTCGTAAAGCATGGTGCTGAAGTTACCGTGATGTAAAAACTATTTATGCGACAGCGAGCGAAGGGCTTCGACAATTGCGTCGAAGCCTTTTTTTGCTGGCAGAGACACATTGCGCGCCCGCATATAGGAATGCGCCAGTTCAGGTTCTTCGCGCAGCATGCAAGGCACAGCAGCGGCCTTTAATTTTTCCGAAAAAATTACACCGTCATCATAAAGTGGATCATGGACCGCAACTGTGATGAATGTTGAAGGCAGGCCTGACACATCTAAAGCCAAATTCGGCACTGCCTTTTCATCGCTCCAATTTTCTGAACCACGCGGCCCCAGAAAACTTTCTAAATAAAATATCATTTCATCGCGCGTGAGGCACGGCGCTTGAGCATTGCGAAGATAAGATGCGGTTTCAGTGTCGGCCCCCAATACCGGATAAATCAAAACCAAACCTTTGAGCTGTGGCAGGTGCTGCTCTTTTAAAGTAAGCGCCAGCGCCACCGACATTTGCCCGCCAGCACTATCACCTGCTGCAATCATATGTTCATAACCGTGTGCCTGCATGCAGCGCCAAACTTTAAGTGAGTCTTCCAGCTGTGCCGGATGTTTGTGTTCAGGTGCCAAGCGATAATCCACCAGCGCCACAGCACAGCCAGCACCAGCGGCCATCTCTGCGCACATATCATCATGGGTTTCCGGCCCACCCAAAACCCACCCGCCGCCGTGAAAATAGAGCGCAGCGGCTTTAGGTGTGGCATTTTTCGGCACAAACAATCGAAACTTCACGCCTTCAGTTTCTAAATCTGAAACGGCTATTCCAACAGGCCGAGGTGCCCGAAACCGTGCACAAACTTTATTCCAAGCCTCACGCTGGAGGTCGAGCGGCCACTCATTAAACTCTGCCGGAGTCTGGGCGCTGAGTTCTTTGTTAAATGCAAGCATGCCGGGATCGAGTTGCATAGAGGGGGCATCCAATCGCAATTAAATAAACACCTATTGTACGCCGTAAGCTTACGCTTGACAACACAATTTATTGAGCTATATGAATGCATGGATATAGAATCCGTGCGTCACAAACCATTGCGGGCATTTTTAGAGTCAGGCAATCCGAAAGCTATCGACGCACGATTAGTCGGACGGTTGCGAAATATGATTGCACTTTTGAACGCCGCTAACAATGTGGAAGAATTGAAGGTGCCACCAAATTTCGGATTTCATTGGTTGACAGGCGATAGGGTCGGCACTGCAACTATGACTTTGACTAAAAATTGGCGCATGACTTTTAAGGTCAACGCTGCAAACGCAATTATAGATCTTGATTTGGAGGATTACCACTAATGGCTATGAAGCTTTCTCCTTTCTTCGCAGTCCATCCTGGCATTTGGTTGCGAGAGGAAATTGTTGAACCAAAAAATCTAAGCATTACTGATCTTGCAAAACACTTTGGCGTTTCGCGTCAAGCCGTGAGCGGATTGTTAAATGGTCGCGTCAACCTCTCTGCAGACATGGCCATTCGCTTCGAGAAAGCCTTCGATTTGAAAGCCGAAACCCTGTGCCGGATGCAAACGGAGCATGAGCTTGCAGCAGCAAGAGAGCATCAAAGCAAAATCAAAGTAAAACCATACCGCGTAGCGGCGTGAAACTCACCCCGTGCGGCGCATCCGGCTTTGTGGGGGCTGATAGGCCATTCTTGCGTGATACTCGCAATAAGGTGAACCGTCTCTGGGGCCGTGGCCGCAGAAGCAGAAATCTTCTTTGTTGGGGTCACCGATGGGCCATTTGCAGGTTTTATCTGTCAGGTGTAAAATTGTAATGCGGCCATCCTTGGCGCTGTCCACCAAACGCAGGGGCTTTGGTTCGGGCAGCGGCATTGGGCGGGGGGTCACATGCGCATAAGGCTTCAGTGCGTTTGCACCTGCTGTAGGCAGCGAAGGCGAACGGCCCGGAGCAGAAGGCTCGCGCGGAGATTTTCGCGCGGTGCGTGGTGCCGTGTTGCGCGGCTGCGTGGCACGGCCAGAAAGATTAAGCCTGTGAACTTTGCCAATCACTGCATTGCGCGTGACACCCAATGCGAGACGACCGGCAATTTGGCTGGCACTCAGGCCATCGGCCCAGAGTTTTTTCAAAAGCTCAACTCGTTCTTCGGTCCATGGGGCCTTTTCGGTGGCTGCTGCTAATTCGCTCATCTTTGAATCCTCTTTGCCTCACAGGTTGCGATACAACCCGCGTCAAAACTCTGACGCATACTTGAATTTATTAGCTACAGTTCGTAGCTCGTTAACTATTGACTACTATGGGCAGTGCCGAACTTTCAAGAATCGCTGAAAAGTTATGCCCATATTTTACGCCAACCCGCCCCACACTTATGGTTAACAAAGACTTAACAGCGCTTTTATTGAGCGAACCATGCGGTGTTTTGACTCATCTGTGGAGAAGCCTGCATTGACCAAGCGTTGCATCTTGACTATATCGCGTTTTTAACAACAGCGCCGATTGCCATCGGCGCTTTTTAGTTTTGGAGAAGCCAAAATGATTGCACCTGTGCTACCCACTTACAATCGCGCTGCGGTTTCGTTTGAGCGTGGTGTTGGTGCGCGCGTTTATACGCCAGAAGGTGTGGAGTATTTAGATTTTGGTGCAGGTGTTGCCGTCAACTCTTGCGGCCATGCCCATCCGCATTTGGTGCAAGCACTCACCGATCAAGCGCAAAAAATCTGGCACACGTCAAACATCTATGCCATGCCCGGGCAAGAAAACCTGGCAAAGCGCCTGATTGAAAATTCTTTTGCCGACACGGTGTTCTTCTGCAACTCCGGTGCTGAAGCCATTGAACTTACCATTAAGATGGCGCGCAAATATCATTATGTGAAAGGCCATCCCGAACGTTTTTACATTATAACGTTTGAGGGCGCCTTCCATGGCCGTACCATTGCAACGCTTGCGGCCGGTGGCCAAGAAAAATATCTCGAAGGCTTTGGCCCCAAAGCCGCGGGTTTTGATCAAGTACCCTTCGGTGATCGCGTAGCTTTAGAAGCGGCCATCGGCCCGCAAACGGCTGCCATCCTCATAGAACCCGTGCAAGGCGAAGGCGGCATCAGGCCTGTGCCCCATCAAGACTTGCGTTACTTGCGCGAGCTTTGCGACAAGCACGGCATTCTTTTATTGTTTGATGAAATTCAATGTGGCGTGGGCCGCACCGGAAAATTATTCGCCCATGAATGGGCAGGCATCACGCCGGATATTATGGCTGTGGCCAAAGGCATCGGCGGCGGCTTTCCGCTGGGCGCTTGCTTGGCCACAGAAAATGCCGCCCAAGGCATGACGGTTGGCACCCACGGCTCCACCTTTGGTGGCAATCCCCTAGCAACAGCAGTGGGCAGCGCTGTGTTGGATGTGGTGCTGGAAGAGGGTTTTCTTGATAATGTGCTGCGCCAATCCATCAACCTCAAACAAAAATTAGAACGCCTCAAAGATCAGCACCCTTCAATCATCGAAGAAATTCGAGGTTCTGGTTTGATGATGGGCATTAAATGCAAGGTGCCCAACATCGCGTTTCAGAAGGCCGCCTTAGATGAAAAACTTCTGGTGATTGGTGCTGGTGACAATGTGGTGCGCCTTTTGCCGCCATTGATTGTGACCGATGCTGACGTAACTGAAGCTGTGAACAAACTTGAAGCGGCCTGCCTCGCTTTAGAAAAGAAATAAGATGACGCATTTTTTAGATTTGAAAGATTTCACCAAGCCGCAATTGCGGGCCATGTTAAACGGCGCTGCAAAGCGTAAAAAAGCTCGGACCAATTTGTCTAAAGGCACTGCGGATCAAGATTTGCCGCTGAAAGGCAAAGCCATTGCGCTGGTGTTTGAACGCCCCTCAACGCGCACGCGCTTTTCGTTTGAAATGGCTATAAGGCAATTGGGTGGTGAAGTGTTTTCAATTACGGGTGCAGAAATGCAGTTGGGCCGGGGTGAATCCATAGCTGATACGGCACGGGTGGTTTCGCGTTATGTTGATGGCATTATGCTGCGCGCCAAAGAACAAGAAACACTGCAAGAATTTGCTGCTGCTGCAACAATTCCGGTGATCAACGGCCTCACCAATCGCACCCACCCCACCCAAGTGCTGGCTGATGTGCTCACTCTGGAAGAACATAAAGGCACCATTGAAGGAAAGCGTATTGCTTGGGTTGGCGATGGCAATAATGTCTGTGCCTCTTGGATTGAAGCGGTCGGCGTTTTGGGTGGTTCGCTGAAGATTGCCAGCCCAGAGTCGCTGCGCCCGCGCACTGAATTTATGAATTGGGCAACCCAAAACAAAGCTGATGTGGAAGTGATGACCTCGCCGGAAATGGCTGTCACCCATGCTGATTGCGTGGTGACCGATGCGTGGCTTTCCATGCATGATGACGACCATGAAAACCGCCACAACTTGCTGCGCCCCTATCAGGTGAATGCCGCGCTGATGAAGTTTGCGGCACCAGATGCGCTGTTCATGCATTGCCTGCCTGCACATCGGAACGAAGAAGTGACGGATGAAATTATGGATGGAAAACATTCGGTGGTGTTTGATGAAGCCGAAAACCGCTTACATGCGCAGAAAGCCATTTTGCTGAATTGCTTTGGAAAATTCTAATGACTGATGTGGTTATTCCCTTTGCAGTAAAACCACTGGGCGTGCGTGGCCGCATTGTGAGGCTGGGTGCGGTGATTGATGATATTCTCTCGCGCCATGATTATCCTGAATCCGTGTCGGGTCTCGTTGCTGAATCAGTCGCGCTTACCGCCATGTTGGGCAGTGCCTTAAAGTTTGACGGCAAGTTTATTGTGCAGACCAAAACCACTGGCCCGGTGCAAATGATCGTGGCAGATTTTGTCTCACCCGGCGGGGTTCGTGGGTGTGCCAAGTATTCAAAACCCCGCATTGATGAGCTTACAAAACCTGACCAAAAGCAATTGCTGGGCGAAGGCATCCTCGGCATGACGGTGGATCAAGGTACCAACATGGAGCGCTATCAAGGTATTGTGCCTCTTGGTAACTCCACCTTGGCCGATGCGGCGCATACTTATTTTCAGCAGTCAGAGCAAATCCCCACGCGGCTTCGTGTGGCTGCTGGTCCCTTATTGGCGCGCGGTGAAAAGCAAACCCATTGGCGTGCTGGCGCAATTTTAGTGCAGCACTTGCCAGCCGAAGGGGGATCGTCACCCTTGCCAGAAATGCAAGGCGATGCGCCCGAAGGTGCTTCAATTGAAGTGGACGAAGATGATAATTGGGTGAAGGCGCGATTATTGCTCGACACCATCGAAGACCATGAATTGCTTGATCCCACATTGACCGCCGAAGGAATTCTGTATCGTCTGTATCACGAAGACGGCGTAACAGTTTATCCGGCCATCCCCATCACCCGCCATTGCACCTGCTCACAGGAAGCCGTGTTGTCGATGCTTGAAAATTTCTCAAGTGCCGATAGGGCTGATATGGTGAAGGATGATAAAATTGAAGTGGTGTGTGAGTTCTGCTCCACACCCTATCAATTTAAGTTAGCCGATTTTGCGTAATGGCTTGAGGCCAAAGTCGATCATTGGCCACCACAGTTTTCCCAACTGGAAACAATGAAGCTAAAGCCAGTTTCACATGGGCCCATGCAAAGGGAATGCCGATGATGGAAATAGCCAAAGCCACAGCAGCGCTGAGATGCATCACAGCCAACCACCAGCCCGCCAACACAAACCAAATGACATTGCCAATAGTGCCCAAGGTGCCGGTGCCCAAATCTGGCCGACCGTTAAGGTCCTCACGCGACACCAGATCATAGCCAAATGGCCAAAATGAATAGCGCGCAATCATGAAGCACGAGCGCGCCCAAGGCAGGCCAATGATGGTGACGGCCATGATCAAGCCAGCTAATATCCAGCCAAGCCCGGCAAAAAAGCCACCTAAAACGAACCACAAAACATTAAGAATGAAAATCATGTGAGCATCCTCCCGACGAGACATTAAATGGG
>JANLPA010000031.1:0-10652 GCA_031366855.1 Hyphomicrobiales bacterium
GCTTTGCAACATGCACGCCGCCCAAAGCATGTGTCGGCTCAGCAAGTTCAGACAGTACGTTTCCATCTAGGTCAACTATTGCGGTTCGAAGCTTTGTACCGCCAAGATCAACAGCGACGACATAGGAACTATCTGGGATAAGCTCATAGGTTGTCGCAGTGCGCCCCACATGACCACTCGTCCGACCAGTTTCCTTTACCCAACCCTCCTCACAGAGTATGCGGACAACTTCTGATGCCGTCTGCTTGGACATTCCAGTCTGCTTAGCAATGGAAGCCCGAGAGATCGGGCCACAATGAATGATCGCCTGCATGGCCTGAAAAAGCGAAAACTGACGTGGCATGCTCAAAGGATCAAAATTCATTGTCAGAGCCCATTTAATTCGTTCTATATACGAACTAATTACAAATGACCGATCAAGTCAAGTGGAATTTTCAAAGCAGCTCAAGCAAAATAATATTACACTGACAGTAATGGGTCAAAAAATGACCCAACGGTGGCTTCATCTGGATTTCACCCTTAATTGACTGTTAAGGCACAAGGAACTTTTTCTGACGCTGGATCGTTATGCACAATCTGACGCTGGATCGTTATGCACAAGGTGTAAGGAATTGTGATGTGATTCTCGTAACTGGTGCCTCGGGCAATCTCGGATCAAAGCTGATTGAACGGCTGGAATTTGCTTCAATTAACTACCGAAAGGCAGTTCGTAAGGCCGATCCAGATTGCATAGACCAAGTCACGTTTGATTTATTAAATCCTGAGACATTCAAATCCGCAGTTTTAGACTGCGATGTGGTATTTCTTTTGAGACCGCCAGCAATTTCTAATATGAAACAAACTCTCAATATCTTTATTGACGTTGCGCGCAAAAATGGAATCAAGCACATCATTTTTATTTCCGTTGCGGGTGCCAACCGAATGGTTCCGCATTACGCAGTTGAACAACACCTCAAGGCTGGCCCCCTCGATTGGACTATACTAAGGCCAGATTTCTTTATGCAAAACCTCGAAATGGCATATCAATCCGATATTCGTTATCAAAATGAAATTTATGTTCCTGCAGGCAATGGCCAGATCAGTTTCATTGACGTTGTCGATTTGGCAGAAGTGGCTAGCAAAGCAATTCAGGACCCGACGTATTATTTCGGCAAAACCTATACTCTTACGGGGCCAGAAGCACTTTCATTTAAAAAAGTCGCTTCGATATTATCGGTCGAACTCGGAAGACCTATTCAGTATCGACCAGCATGTGTTGTTGGATATATCTTGCACCTGAGAAAACAGCGCCTTGGCCTCCTTCAAATCATAGTCCAAACCACATTGCATTTCAGTCTTCGGTTTAGACGCGCGCAAGTTGCAGATAATCTTTTAGCTGATCTGCTTGGGCACCAAGGAAATACTATGAAAGACTATGTGCGTCGCGAAAGAATGAAGTGGCTCTAAACATTAGGCGATGCGGACTGGTGAAACGATGATTTCACATGTTGTTAAAAAGCGCGCCATTGGTTTATCGCCTACGCACAGCAAAAGCGTGGCGGGGTGACATAAAATATGGCGGCAAATAGGCTGGGATATTACTGAAAGGTAAAACCTCTGGCCGCAGGCGAATGCCTAAATCATTGATCATAAACTCACGACGCTTTTCAATGCGCGTCCAAGCTTCAGGATAAAGTGTTTTAAACTTCTCACGCAGCTCCAAATCTGCAAGGGCAATACCATCCTCTATATTGGATGTGAAATATTTTGTACCAGTCGCCGGAATAATATCAATCTGTAGAGCCATGCCTGATCTCAAAGGAATTTGGCTCGTCGCGGTCACTGGCGAATTAAGCCATTCTTCTAAATGAATGTAATGCCCCGGATTAAGAGCAAGTCCAAAAAAAGGTTCTCCAATGCGGCGATGAACAGCATGGTACAAGTCCTTTGCTGGTGCACCGATTTCCAATGCTTCATACCATGCAACAGCCGCTGAAAAATATGGTGCTGCGAGTCGGCTCACATAGTCGCGGATTTCAGCAGGCAGGCCATTTTCGTCTTTAACAAAAAATCCGGCTCGCGCCGTGAGCGCACCCCAAACGCAGTAGGCCATGGTGATGGGGTCCCCTTCTTCGATCAATTTTGCCGAAGGACTTGGCAGACCATAGCGCGCGCGGGCACCGCTGCTCAGCATAGTATGGGCGCCGTGGGGCAACCCGGTTTGCCCCATCAAACGAACGCCCTCAAACTCAGTCATAGCCGGGCGAAGATTGAAAAGAACGTTCCGCAATCCTTGCGACGTAAAAGTTGATGCATGCTCAAAAACTGCAAGTTGATCGACATCGTTGATAACCCGCATGCCATCGCGTGGATTTGAAAAAATTGGTCCCGCATTAACAATCTCAGCCACCAATCCTCTCATGCAATCGACAATGTAGGAAGGCACTTCAAAGTCTGTTTCTGTCATGCCGTCCTGAGCATCAAAATGTTTCCAACCCGCAAGTCCCACTCTATCATTAAAGGACAAGCCTGCTTCTTTCAGGATTGTTGGCAAAGATTTGCTGTCCCCGCGCGGCTGCCCCATCAAACTGAAGCTTTGAAACAAGACCCGGCGATGCGCAATCGGCACAAGTTCACTATAACCCCAACCCTCGTTGCCGACGATAAGCGTTGGTTCGTGATTGGTTTTCAAAACCAGCAGGGCCTCTTCAAATCGCGGATCATATCCCGTGAGGTATGTCATCGATCCATTGTGTTCGCGGTCGCCATAAATGACGACAGCATCTAATCTGAGATTTTTTGCACGACCGAGCGCTTCCAAGATTCGCGCGTCATAGGTGGCCTTTGGAACAATTGGTTGCACAATTGGCTCGCCGAACTCTGGTATATTCAGTTCAATCAGCTCTATCGGCGGGTCTAGTAACATCTTTAATTCCCCTCAATAGTGAATTTTCATCAAGGTCCAAAACGCATAACTTAGTAATTGCTTAAAATAGAAAAATCAATCTGCTAAGCTCGATGGCGTGCAAATCAAGTTTTGGGAACCAATTTCTCACGCCACGCTAGTCCATCATCGGTTCCACTTCGCGGTCGATACTCGCAACCGATCCAACCGGAATATCCAAGCTCATTTAATGTCGCAAAAACCGCTCGGTAGTCAATCTCGCCCTCATCTGGTTCGGCCCGCGATGGAACGGCGGCAATCTGAACATGGCCAATCAACGCCGAAAAGCGCCTGAGGCTCGTCAAGACATCGCCCTGACCCACCCCTACGTGATAGACGTCGAACATAATCCGCAGATTGGGCCGCGATACCATGGCAATGATTTCTGCTGCCCGTTCAATTTGATGGAAAAAATACCCGGGCTTGTCCCGCGGATTGATGGGTTCCAATAGAAGCATTTGCTCAGGTGCAGCATCTGCTGCAGTGCGAAGATTTGCGACAAATGTTGTTTCGCTTTCCAAGGTATCGGGGCATACTCCTGCCATCACATGAATGGCCGAAGCTTGAGCGCCTCTGGCATAGTAGAGAGCTTGTATAAAGGATGTGAAAAATTCGTCTTCACGTCCTGGAACTGCGGCAAGTCCAAAATCGCCTGAACGTTCACCCTTTGCGGTGTTGATGGACAAGAGAGAAAGTCCATGGCGTTTACATACCTCTGCGATCTCATCAGGCGGCACGTCATAAGGCCAGTGCATTTCTACAGCCCGAAACCCAGCCTTCGCGGCGGCCGCAATCCTCTCTAAAAGAGGCCGGTCTGGCCAAAGAAAACCAAGGTTTGCGGAAAACTTGATCATGTGCGCTGCAAGAGATTTAGAGCTTGTGCGACGATATTTTCTGCGCACAAACCGAGACTTGCACGCAACTCGTTCACTGGGCCGATAGGAGGAAAGTGATCCTTGATTCCAACGCGCCTGATGGGACCATGGGGAACTTCGGCCAGCGCTTCAAGTACTGCAGCCCCAAGGCCGCCAATGACAGAATGTTCCTCGATCACGATCATGGCTGGCGTTTCCATTGCGGCCTTAATCAATGCAGCATAATCCAGCGGCTTAACTGTGTGCAAGTTCAGCACCCGCGCCGCTATGCCTGCTTTCTGAAGCGCATCAGACGCAAGCACCGCTTCGACAACCATTGAACCATTGGCCACCAAAGTCACATCATAACCGTCGCGCAGCATCACAGCTTTGCCGATATCAAACTCACTCTCCGGCTCATTGATCACCCATTCAAGCCCACGCCCGAGCCGGATATAAATTGGTGTTGAAGCAGGATGGTTTAACGCGGCCTTCAAACACGCATCAACTTCGACTGCGTCCGACGGCACCAAAACAATCATTCCCGGGATTGACCTCATGATCGCAACATCTTCAAAACTTTGATGCGTTGGTCCACCCACACCATAAGAAAGACCCGCACTTTGCCCGACCAAAATGACTTTGACCCCGTTATAGGCTGCATCAAGTTTGGCCTGTTCGACAGCCCGTAATGTAGTAAAAGCGGCATAGCCACTCACGATTGGCAGTTTGCCGCACAAGGCCAGCCCCGCAGCAACGCCTGTCATGTTCTGCTCGGCAATACCCATATTGAACATCCGATCAGGATAGGATGCCCCCAATTTTTCAATTCCGGTGGCATACATCAAGTCAGCAGTAAGCACGACGAAGTCATCCCGCTGGTTTGCCAACTCCAAAAGCGTTTCTCCAAATTGTTGCCGGATCGATTTTTGCGGAAGTGCGGCACGAGCTGCTGCGATGGTCATGGTTGCGCCCCTAGTTCGGCAAGCACCTTTGCAAATTGCTCTTCAGTAATAACATCCGAGTGCCAGCTGCGAATATCCTCCATAAAGCTCACACCCTTGCCCTTGATGGTGTCGGCGATAATCATGCGGGGTCGGGCTAGAGTTTTTCCGCGCTGGGCTGCGAGGACTTTTCGCAACGTGCCAAGGTCATGCCCATCAATCCGGCTGACGTCCCAACCGAAAGACTTCCATTTATCCACCTGCGGCTCTATGGGCATCACATCGTGAACACGGCCATCGACGCAAAGTCCGTTGCTATCTACAATCCCAACAAGGTTGCCAAGCCCGAATTTTGCGGCCGCCATTGCGGCTTCCCAAACCGAACCTTCGTTAACCTCACCATCACCCATCAGCACATAAGTAACGTAATCCTTGTGATCCATTTTAGCAGCAAGGGCCATGCCAACCCCGATCGAAAGCCCGTGACCCAGCGCACCCAATGAGGAGTCCACACCCGGCTGATAGCGCCTAGAGGGGTGCGTCATCAGCCGCGAACCCACATGCGTCTCATATTCTGCAATCCAGCTTTCAGGAATGAAACCTCGCCGGATCAGGGCGGAATAAAGTGTTGGCGCTGCGTGCCCCTTGCTCAACAGAAAACGATCCCTGTCAGGCCAATCTGGATTGGTTGGATCAAGCCGCATGACCGCAAAATAAAGCACCGTCACGATGTCGGCACAGGAATAGCAGCTACCAAAATGTCCGTTTCCAGCGGCCTTAAACATCCTTGCAGTATCAATGCGATTTTGGCGCGCCATCAGAGCAAGGGCATCATCAGCCAAAGGTATGAAGTTTAAAGCCATGCTTTAACGCGCTCTACGATGGCCTTTGTGGAAATTCCATACCGATCATGAAGAGTCGGCAGGGCGCCAGCATCGAGAAATTCGTCCGGCAGGCCAATCTGGCGCATCCGGGAATGAACTCCCTCCCGCGCCGCATGAGCAAGAACCGCTTCTCCAAACCCTCCTGTTATGGCGTGGTTCTCTGCCACAACGACTAAACGGTCACTACGCCGCAATGCGTCAGAAATAGCTGGCAGGTCCAGTGGTTTCACTGTTGCAAGATGCAGAACGCCTGCACTTATTTTATCGAAAGCGAGTGACTGGGCTGCCTCAAGCACCCGCATGGTTAAAAGTCCCGTTGAAATGAAAAGAACATCAGCACCATCACGCAATAGCCTTGCTTTGCCAATTTCGAATTGGCCTTTATAGTCATCAAGGACTCGTGGCACCTGACCGCGCAAGAGGCGCATATAGACCGGGCCATCATGGCTTGCCATGGCTATGGTTGCCTGTTCGACATCAACAGCATCGCAAGGGTCGATCACAGTAAGCCCGGGGACCGAACGGAAGATGGCGAGATCATCCGTACCCTGGTGGCTGGGACCATAACCGGTCGTCAGGCCTGGCAAAGCGCAGGCGATCTTCACATTCAGTCCGCCTTCAGCAATGGCCATATAGATAAAGTCATACGCCCTGCGCGCGGCAAACACGGCATAGGTGGTAACGAAGGGCATGAACCCTTCCCTTGCCATACCAGCTGCTGCCGCGAACAGTAGTTGTTCAGCCATGCCCATCTGATAGAAGCTGTCGGGATGGGCCTGCGCGAAAATGTGTAGATCGGTATATTTTCCAAGGTCTGCCGTCATGCCGACAATATCGGCTCGCGTCTCTGCCAGACGCGCAAGGGTGTGACCAAAGGGTGCTGCCGTCACACGCTGACCCTCGGTCGCTAATGAAGCGATCATTGCACTGGTTCTGAGCTGGGTCATGGATTAGCCCCAGCGTGTAGGTTTGCAATTGCCATGCTCCATTCTTCGGGTTCAATGCGGATAAAATGGGTTTTCTCGCGCTTTTCAAGAAACGCAACACCTTTGCCCATGAGGGTGTCACATAGAATTACGCGCGGTTTAAAATCTGGTTCTTCACGAGCTCCGTCAAAGGCCGACAGCACGGCGTCGATATCATTGCCATCAACGCGGGCCACCCACCACCCAAAGGCGCGCCACTTATCCTCCAAGGGTTCAAATCCAAGGGTTTGCGACGAAGGTCCGTCGGCCTGCTGGTTGTTAATGTCGACAATGGCAATCAGATTGTTTAGCTTCCAATGGCTTGCCGACAAGGCGGCCTCCCAAGTTGACCCTTCGTTCAACTCACCATCGGAGAGCAAAACATAGACAAAGCTCTTTGAGGCTTTTCGTTTCAAACCAAGGCACATGCCAATTGCAATGGGTAATCCGTGGCCCAATGAGCCACCGGTGATTTCCATGCCAGGCGTGTAATGTGCCATCCCTGACATCGGCAGCCGACTGTCATCGGCACCGTAGCTTTCAATCTCGGTCTCCGGTAAAACTGAGGCCTCAATCAAAACCGCATACAGAGCGATTGCATAATGTCCAATTGACAAGAGGAAACGATCACGTCCTTCCCACTTAGGCTCTTCAGGCCGATAAGCCAACGCTGCAAAGTAGGCAACTGACAGCACATCGGCAACACCCAGTGCCTGACCTACATAGCCTTGGCCCTGAACTTGGCCCATACGAAGCGCAAAATCCCGAATTCGGGTCGCTCTGCGTTGCAAGTCAGCGAGTAAAACGGGCCGATTGGAAAGCCTGGGAGTAAGCAATGAATAATCCGCCTTGTTCTTTGTCTTGACAATAAGTGCTATCGACGCTCAAAGAATGTAAATGAGCTGCCGACAATTGATACAGTCATCATACCAATCCGTCAATGACTCTATCTACAGCATTGCCAGCGGTCCAAGTAAATTGGGGAACAGAGATGGACAATGAACCACCAATTATCCGCCGCAAGCTATCGCAAGAGGTGTTTGACCGACTTTTGCAATGGATAAACGATGGAAACTATCCGCCGGGCTCCCTTCTTCCGCCTGAGCGGCAGTTGATGGAGACATTTAAAGTCGGACGCCCCGCCGTACGCGAAGCCTTGCAAGATCTGCAGCGACTGGGACTTCTTTCTATCACCCATGGCGGAGGCGCCAAAGTGACGGAGCCCTCGGCCCAATCCGTTTTGAGTCAAATCGCAGTAACGGTGCATCATGTGCTCGCAAGTTCGCAACAGAATTTGGTGCACCTGAAAGAAACTCGCACATTCTTTGATGTTGGCATGGCCCGCATTGCCGCTGTCCGGGCCAAGCCTGAAGATATTTCAGATTTGAAAGAGATCCTAATAAAAATGGAAGCCTCAGCGTCTAAATTTGCTGATTTCATGAAACACGATATCGATTTTCACCGCAGGATCGCGATCATCACAGGTAACCCGATCTATGTAGCCGTCAGTGAAGCGTTGCTGAGTTGGCTCAGCAAATATCATATCGGTGAATTGCGCAAAGTGGGGCGCGAAGCACAAACACTGGCAGAACATCGCCACATTCTGGACTGCATCGCATCGCACGATGTCGAAGGAGCCGCCGCCGCAATGCAGGTTCATCACACGCGCGCTGCCGATCTTTATACGTCTCATGCCGAAGCGCGCCTTCGGAGTTAACTTCTCAAATTCTAGCCCAATATTTTTCCTGAGTTAGCTCTTCCATTTGTCCATTAATGCTTTCACATGTGAGGCCGATATTTCCTTGGCATTGTGAGGCTTGAGCAGAAAATATACTTTTGCGGCCTCTTCAAATTCTTCGGCAGCAAACACCGCATTTTCAAAACTTGTGCCACTAACAACCGGCCCGTGATTGGCGAGCAAAACTGCATTGTGGCGTGCGGCAACAGCTTTTATGTGGGGCACAATTTCAAGACTGCCGGGTTCAACATAAGGAACCAAGGGCACAACTCCCACACGCATTAAAACATAGGGTGTTAAGGACGGCAGAACATTGCCAGAGTCAAGACCGTTGAGGCAAGATAGCGCTGTGGCAAAGGTTGAATGGAGATGCACAATGCCCATGGCTTGCTGGCGGGACTCATAAAACGCTTTGTGTAAGGGCACTTCTTTTGTGGGCTTTGCGCCAGAAACATGATTGCCGTTTTGATCGAGCTTCGAAAGCCTTGCGGGATCAAGAAATCCAAGACACTCATTGGTGGGTGTAACTAAAAAACCATCGTCCAAACGCGCCGAAAAATTGCCGGACGAACCACTTGTGAGACCGCGATCAAATATGGATTTGCCCCACAGGCAGAACTGATCACGGAGCTTTGTTTCTGAAGTCATGTGGTTTGACCGTCTAACATTTTTACTGCCTTCTCAAAAAAATCGGGCCCACCAAAATTGCCCGATTTCAAGGCCATTGCAAGCTGCGCGTCTCGTGTTGCCGTCAGGCAAGGCACACCGGCTACGATTTCAGGACCCACATCAAATGATTTTATTTTCAGTGCTGTCACCACGGCGCCAGATGTTTCCCCGCCTGCTATCACGAGACGAGAAAAACCCATTTTCACCAAACCATTAGCCAGCGCTCCAAAAAAATCTTCGATCTTAGTGGCCAGAATTGCTGTACCATAAATCAACTGAGATTTCACAATCTCGCTTGGCTGGTCAGTGGAATAGATCAGCGGTGCATGGTCTCGATTGCGTACAGCAAACTCAATAGATTTTGCCAAAATGTCCTCACCCGACAAAAGCTCGGAAGCGCGAACCTGAAGACTGGGCGCTCGCGTGGCGTAAGATGACACTTGCGCAAGCGTTGCGTTAGAACAACTTCCCGCCAAAATGACGCAAGGTCCGGCAGCACCGTTGAATATTGAAACATCATCAACCAGAAGTCCGCGACGGCGAAAATTTTCAGGCAAGCCCAAGGAAATGCCTGAACCACCAGTGATCAAAACCTGGTCTTTCAGTGCATATCCCAAGTTGATTAAATCATCTTCACTTGTAGCGTCGGCTATAAACAACCGTTCATTTGATGCAGCGAGGGAAGCTTCAATGGCCGGTGATCCTGAACGCACGGTTGCAAGATTTATCAGGCCAATTGGCTCGTTGCTTTGCAACATCAGCCAGCGCCGGATGTTGGAATCTGTCATCGGGTTAAGGGGATGATTTTCCATTCCCGATTCTGAGAGCAGTTTATCATTCACAAACAAATGACCTTGAAAAACTGTTCTACCGTTGACGGGAAAAGCGGGGCAGCAAATTACCTTTTGCGCGTCCAGCGCGTCCGCCAGTGCTGCAGTTACAGGACCAATATTTCCCAGTGGCGTTGAATCAAAAGTGGAACAGTATTTGAATAAGAACTGCTGGCAATTTTGTTGTCTTAACCAATGCAATGCAGATAGAGATATACTGATTGCGTTTTGCGCTGGGATGGAGCGTGATTTGAGAGCTATAACAACCGCATCCGCATCCAATGAAAGATCAACTGGAATTCCACACACCAGTGCTGTTTTCATGCCTGCTTTTTTAAGCGTGTTGGCGACGTCACTGGCGCCTGTGAAGTCATCGGCGATGACGCCCAATAACATTACAGCACAAACCGTGTAACAGCATAGGCTGACAAAGTGATCGACTTCGCTTTTGCTGTAACAGTATCCATGAATGCTGCGTTATTTGCCGCTTTGGTAAATGTCTTTGCACTAAGTTCTGAAAATTTTGTCTGCTTTTTAAGTGACACTGTTTGGGGCTGGGCCGTTAAATTTGCAACCCACAGAATTTGGTGAGATACATCCTGATATCCAAAGGCGGCCAATCCCGAACCATGAGAAATGGCAAGTGCACGTTTTCCAACACCACAGGCCGCTCCCCGCAACACATGAAAGATTGGCCGCAATGCGCCGTTTGCTTCGATCACACCAAAGTCACCTACGCCATGGGCAAGCCCCACCATATCGACCTTGTTTCTCACCATCGCCGCCAAGTACCCTACAGCCCACGCCGCTGCAAAGAGGCCAGACTGTCTGGGGTCCATTAGGGC
>JANLPA010000127.1:0-22739 GCA_031366855.1 Hyphomicrobiales bacterium
TCCAAGTTCGACAATTTTGCTGTCAATAGGTGCCTTCAAGCGATCCAAGTAGTCTGCCCACCATTGCGCCATTCTTTCGCGCTCGCCCATTGCGTTGCCTCGCGCATAAGCTCGTCTAACGGCATCTTTGTCTTGGTGGGCTAGAGAATGTTCTATTGCATCAATTGAAAAAAGATTTGAAGCATTCAGCAGTGTTGAGGCGCTTGCCCGAAACCCGTGCGAAGAATGAGTATCGGAAGATATGCCGAGCCGACGCATTGCTGCATTCATCGTGTTTTCGCTCATCGGTCGGTTAGCCCGACCGTTTGCAGGGAACACAAAGCCAATGGGGCCAGTTATTTCTTTCAAACTTCTCAATATCGCAACTGCTTGGAGAGGTAGCGGTTTTGTGTGAGGTTGACGAAGTTTCATTCGCGCGGCAGGAATTTCCCATAAATTGCGTTCTAAATTGAACTCATCCCATCGCGCTTGACGTAATTCACCCGGTCTTGGGTATAGCAGCGCCATTAACTGCAATGCGCTGCCAGAAATAATCTGACGGCTGGCGTAGGAATCGAGATGCTTAAGTAAATCGGCAAATTTAGCGGGGTCTAGTACAGCAGCATGATGCTTTTGAACTGGGCTCGCTATTGCGCCTCTTGCGGCAGCCGAGGGGTCGCTGTCAACAATGCCATGCTGCATTGCAAATCGAAAGACTTCACCAATAATAGTCCTCATGCGCCTTGCGGTTTCGAGATTATCGGCATCCTCTTCTTTTCGAAGTGCGGAAATAACCTCGGGTGTGCGAATTGCGTGAATTGGTCGTGGGCCCAAAGTTGACTTCAACTTTCGAAGTATCCATTCCATTTTGGCGATAGTGGCGGGCGCTCTGCCATCCTTCTTTTTCTTGGCCACCAGTTTTTCGGCCAGCTTTCCAAAAGTATTTTCAGCGGCCAAAACCAAGGAAGCTTTTCTTTCTTTTTTGATTTCGGAAGGATCATGACCTTCATCGATTGAGCGTCGGGCTTGGTCGGCTTTCAGCCTCGCCCGTTCAAGGGTCAATTCAGGATACGTGCCAAGAGCAAGAAGTTTGGTTTTCCCCAAATACCGATATTCAAGCCGCCAATACCTACCGCCATTTGGGGCAACCCAGAACTGGAGGCCCTTGCCATCCGTCAACTTTCTCAGCTTTTGGCCAGTTTTAGCAGAGCGAAGTTCAAGATCAGTGAGTTTGTCGCGCTTCCAACCCATTTGGCAGTCTCCAAATTACGGTATCGGTTTATCTGTACTGATAAGATACCGCAAATTATACCGTGAATTTCGGTGGCTGTCTATGGACGATATTGGACGCTACCGAACCAAAAAATCAAGTTAATTATTGATTTTATGAGATATTTCTATTTTATTGGAGTGGGTTGGATTGATAACTGGTGCCGCTTAGGTGACTCGAACACCTGACCCCCGCATTACGAATGCGGTGCTCTACCAACTGAGCTAAAGCGGCAACTGAATTTAGCACCTAGAACTAGCGAGATTCTGAGCCCAATTCAACAGCGCTCATTCAACACCAGGATCATCTGGGCGGCGCACTTGTTCCGCTGGCTTTGCATCTTCAGCAGAAGTTTCCAACAGCGGCGTTTCTTCATCAGCATTTAACTGCCAATGGCTGCCCGCAGCCATCTCAAACGGGGGCTTCCATTCGCAGGGAACAATTTCTCCGGTGACAGGCGAAACAGGCGTCCACCGCGCTGATGCTACACCATCCGACACCCATATGGGGTCACGCGGCGCATGGAGTGCCCGCGCCAACCATTCGCGCGAGCGACCCTTGTCACCTTGTGCATCTTCAATCTGTGCCATCAAACCACAAATGCGCGCTTGCGGGCGATCTTCGATAAAGGGCACAAGCGTTGTCTTGGCAACATCAAATCGTTTTGCATCAATGGCCGCGCGCGCCAAGGCGCAGGTACTTTCAACATTCGTATCAGTTTTACCCACCAGATCGCGCACCCGTTCAAAGCGGTCTTCAGCAGTTTCCGCAGGCTTGGCATTGCAATAGACTTGCACCAATTCTGGATGCGGAGATTTTGCCCAACAATTGTGCAGCAGTTTAACTGCTTTGCGTGTGTTGCCAGACGCGATCAAGCCGCGCGCGGCCACCAAAGCGGCTGGCACCAATGAGCCATCAAGCCCATAGGCTTGCTGCGCAAGTTCCAACGCTCGCGCCGGATTTGTGTCTTCATCAGCAAGCGCCTGTGCTGCCAAAAGTGCAGCTTGTTTTTTAGCGGCTTCCTCGCGCGGCATAATTGCGGCTTTGGCTTGATTGGCAATAGTGGCAGCAGCGGCGGCCCAATCTTTAGACGCCGTTTGCACTTGCAATATGGCCATCGACGCCCACGGAAGGCGCGAATTTTTTGCCAAGGCCCGCTCTGCAATATTGCGTGCTGTGGCCCAATCACCAGCATGTTTTGCTTCAGCAAAAAGCCCGCGCAAACCCAAAACTTCAGTTTCGGCTGATCTGGTCATGCCTTCAAAGGCGCGCTTCACGCCAGCGCGATCGCCTTTAAGCTGAGCTGCTTGGGCGGCCAGCAAAGTGACCAGTGGTTCGTGCTTTAAAGTGTCGCCAGCTATTGCGGCATGGCGTGCCGCAGATTGAGCGTCCCCCGCGCCCGCCGCAATAATGCCACGCGAGAGGGAATCATAAGCTTTGCGATGTTTGCGAAAACGCCAATATTCACGAGCAGCAGTGGGGCTGCGCCAAATTCTGTGTGTAACGCGCCAAACCATATACGCGGCGAGAATGGCCACCGAAAGAAGTGCCACACCAACCAAAACGGACATATGAATTTCACGGCCAAGCCAATTGATTGTCACTTGTCCGGGCCTATCAGCCAACCAAGCAAAGCCAATGGCAGCAGCAACCAGAAGTCCAAAGCGCCACAACAATTTTACCATTAGAATTAGCCCTTCGCCGCTATTTGGCGCAGCACCGCTGCTGATGTTATTTCTAAAGCGCGTTCAACATCGAGTCGTGCGGCAGCACGATCATTCCACCGTTGCAATTCGACGGGTAAAGCGCCTTCATGCTTTTTTAGATTTGCAACCGCATTAATAAGATCGCCTTGTTCAGCCACAGCCGCCACTTGCAAAGCCAGCTGCTCCCAATCTTCGTCGCCAGCAAATTTAATTGTGACCAAGTTCGAAAGAAGGGCGCTGCTATAACCCCACCAACTGTTATCAGGTGCTGCCACTGGTTTAGCTTTTGGCAAGCTCGCTGCAGCGGTCTTTAGTTCTGCCGCTAACCCCATTGCATTTGGCAAACCCTGCGTTGCGTGGGCTTGCAAGATGTCTAACCCCTCCGCAGCGGGCACCATTAGTGCAATATGTTCAATCTCACTTTGGTATGAAGTGCCAGCTGCAATCTTTGCTTTGAGATCAGCCAAGCTTTGTGACAGCACAGTCGTATCAATCGCTGCCTTACCCGCCTGTTTTAAACTTTGAACGTCTTTTTCTAATATGCCGACCCGCGCCGCAATCGCTGTGCCGTCATATGGAATGCTCCCCACGCCACTGCCATATGAATAGGGCGAGTTAGCGACAGGAGCGCCTGCCGCCATTTGCGCATTTAGGACTTCGATTGATGAACTGGCGGTTGCCAACGTCTTTTCCAATTCGATAACCGCCGTTTTTGTATCTTTAGAATTAGTCTGCAATTGCGCAATTTCTGCAGTCGCCGCTTGCGCTGCGGCCAATTGTGATTTTATCTCATCAGTAAACCCGATGACGGCATCCACTTTCCCGTTCAAAGTTTTTGCCGTGGCCTCAAGCCCATCCATACGTGTTGCCATGGCTTGCACCTGATCAGACGGCAAATAGCTTGAGAGTAAATCGCGGTATGCCCAGCCCCCGCCAGCTGCGCTCAGCACAATTAGCCCCGTCGCTATAGCAATATTGCGCTGCAAATTTTGCGCAAGCTTAGGGGGAGTTTTTTCTTCGACTTTGCCTTCAATAATGTCTTCAGGCGAAATGTCGATGATCTCAGCAGTGTTATCAATGTCACTCATAATCAACTCACCTATTCCGCTTTTGCGTTTCAATCAAGCGCCGCAATCAACGCAGCTTCCGTTGGGCTCTCAGCAATGCACCGTGGCCAAGATTCTGGCAAACATGCAGCAATTGCTGGAGATAAACAAATATGTATAAGTGTGGCAGCAACATGCTGCAAGTGAAGGTTATTCATGTTCTGGACCCATAATTTTGCGCTGCGTGGCGAATACAGAAAAACCGCTTGGGACGTTTTAATTTCACTTTCATTTCCGCTCAAATCAGCAGGTTTAGCATCGTAAGTAATCACGCGGTCCACGTCGAAACCAGCGTCGCGCAACTTGCCTTCAAGATCACCTGATGTTTGCGACCCCGAAATATAGAGAAGCGGCCCGCCACTTGGTCGCAGCGTTGCGGCAACATGAGCGGCTAATCCAACTACATCGCCGCCTTTTGCTTGCACATGTAAAAATCCACGATCAACTGCAACCTGCTTTGATTGCGGCCCCACAGCCAAAACCGGGATGTCTTTGAACAGGTCAACATTTTCCAAAACGCGAACGCCATTGGCGCTGGTTAGGCAGATTGCTTGATAGGGCCTTTGCGGGATTTCAACATCGGCCCGCGCCACAATTTGAAGCACAGGTGCAATCACAACCTCATGCCCCATGGCCTTCAGCTTATCAGCCAAAGGCAGAGCATCTTCCATAGGCCGTGTGATAATGATATTCATCAATACGCAATTAACTTTCCGCCGCGAAGTTTAACGTCTTCACCAGCATCAAGCCCCATGCGAGGTGCATCAGAAATTGCACCCTGACGCGTTACTGTAAAAACATGCGCCCCATCCAGCGTAAGTGCCTCTCCGCGAAAACTCACAATGCCATTTTCGATTGTTGCATGGCCTGCAATGGGTGTGCGGCACGAGCCATCAAGCGCAGCCATAAAACCACGCTCACATAGAACTGCAATTTCCGTGTCTATGTGATTCAATGGCGCAAGAATGTTGCGAACCGCGTCATCGCGCTCATTGATTTGTATGCCAATGGCCCCCTGCGCCACGGCGGGCAACATTTCATCCATCGACATGATCGCGGTAATCTTATCGCTCAGGCCAAGGCGGTTAAGTCCGGCAGCGGCGAGGAATGTGGCGTGAGCCACACCATCTCGCAGCTTATTCAATCGCGTTTGCACATTGCCGCGAAACTGCACCGCTTTTAAATCTGGCCGAACTCGCAAAGCCTGCGCCGAGCGCCGCACTGATGATGACCCAAGCAGCGCACCCAGTGGCAGTGACTTCAAATTGGGCGCAGCAAAACTCATAAACGCATCACGCGCATCTTCTCGCGGCAAATAGGCCACTACATCTAAGCCCGCAGACATTTTAGCGGGCATGTCTTTCATGGAATGCACCGCCACATCAATCGCACCTGCAAACAAAGCTTCTTCCAACTCTTTGGTGAAAAGCCCCTTGCCGCCAATCTCGCTCAAAGGCCTGTCGCCGATTTTATCACCAGTTGTCGTAAAAGTTTTAATTTCGATAGAGTCAGCCGCCCAGCCATGTGCGGCCAGCAAACGATCACGCGTTTCATAGGCCTGAGCCAAGGCGAGTGGCGAACCTCGGGTTCCAATGCGAATTCTGTTCATTTGCCAAGTTTAGGCGTGAGATGCTAGAGCGGCAACCCTAGAGATCAAACCAGTAACGGACCGATGGCCGCAGCAGATAAATATATTTTAGGCATTGAAACCTCCTGCGATGAAACCGCAGCATCCGTGGTGCGCCGCGATGCTGATGGCCGCGGTGTATTGCTGAGTAATGTGGTCTTGTCGCAACTTAAAGAACATGCACCCTTCGGCGGTGTGGTGCCAGAAATTGCAGCCCGCGCCCATGTCACTAATCTCGATCGCTTGATTGCCCAAGCCATGAAAGAGGCTGATTTAAATTTCAGCGCGCTAAGTGCCGTGGCTGCAACAGGCGGGCCGGGCTTACTCGGCGGATTGATTGTGGGATTAATGGCTGGCAAAGCCATTGCCATGGCGCATCAAATTCCGTTTCTCGCCATCAACCATCTCGAAGGTCATGCGCTAACCCCGCGCCTTTTGAACGATTGCCAATTTCCTTATTTGCTGCTGCTCATTTCTGGTGGCCACACCCAATTTCAATTGGTTGAAGGGGTGGGCCATTATAAGCGCCTTGGCACCACCATTGATGATGCGTTGGGCGAAGCTTTTGACAAAACCGCAAAGCTTTTAGGGTTGGGATACCCCGGTGGCCCGCGCGTGGAAGCCTATGCCAAGCGTGGCAACGCTAAACGTTTTTATTTTCCACGCCCGCTCAAGGGCCGCAATGATTGCAACTTTTCCTTCTCAGGTCTTAAAACCGCAGTGCGCGAAGTGGTGAATAATCTGGGCACGCTGTCAGATGAAGATGTGGCCGATGTCTGCGCCAGCTTTGAACTCGCTGTGGTTGAAACCTTGGCGGACCGCCTGAAGCGGGCTTTTCAACAGTTCAATGAGGCTCATCCCGATGTGGCAAATCCAACGCTGGTGGTGGCGGGCGGTGTGGCTGCCAACGCAAAATTACGCGAGGCCATGGAAGTGACTTGCGCTCACCATGGTTTCACCTTGAATATGCCACCATTTCATCTGTGTACGGATAATGCGGCTATGATTGCCTGGGCCGGGGCTGAACGTTTGGCACTTGGCCTCACTGATGACATTGATTTCAAAGCCCGCCCGCGCTGGCCATTGGATACTGTATCTGCTCCCGTCTATGGTTCTGGCCGCCTTGGAGCAAAAGCATGAAAATCACCGTGATGGGGCAGGGCGCTTGGGGCCAAGCTTTGGCTGTTGTGGCGCGCAAAGCTGGACATGATATTGCCTTGTGGTCGCGAAAATCCACGCAAATGCAAAAATGTGATGCCGTCATCATCGCCGTTCCGGCCCAAGCGCTGCGTCATGTGTTAGGAGCCGTAAACGCCCCGATCATTATATCAGCCGCCAAAGGCATTGAGCGCGACACTGGGCTAACCATGGCCGAAGTGGTTTACGCCGCATTGCCTGCCCATGAATTCTATGCCCTCTCCGGCCCCAGCTTTGCTGCGGATGTTCTGGCAGGCTTGCCCACCGCCATCACCATGGCAGGTCGTGATTTAGACACTACAGCCAAACTCGCAGCCGCATTATCACTACCAACATTCCGCATCTATGCCTCTGATGATGTGATCGGCGTTGAACTTGGCGGCGCACTCAAAAACGTTCTCGCCATTGCCTGTGGCGTGGCCGATGGCCGGGGCCTTGGCCAAAGTGCCAGAGCCAGCCTTATTACGCGCGGCTTTGCTGAACTTTCGCGCTTTGCTCAGCTGCGTGGTGCCAAGCCCGAAACGCTCATGGGCCTTTCAGGCTTGGGTGATTTGCTGCTCACCTGTTCAAGCACGAAATCTCGTAACTATTCTTTCGGCTTGGCGCTGGGCAAAGGTCAATCGGCTGAAACAGCGCTTGCGCATTCCGCCGGAGTTGTTGAAGGTGCCGCAACCGCGCGCATTGCCGCTTCGCTTGCCGAAAAACATCATGTAGATATGCCAATTATCAACGCCGTTAACGCGATCATCGACGGCACCTTGAAACCTGATGACGTGATTGCCAAACTGCTCGCCCGCCCGGTGGGTATTGAAAACAAATACAGATAGAGGTCCAAATGCTTTTTTGTTTGCTCTGCACCGATAAACCTAAGAACTTAGATCTGCGCCTGAAAGTGCGCCCCGATCATTTGGCTTATCTAGCAAGTTTGGGACCAAAGATGAAAACAGCAGGGCCTTTTCTTGATGATGCAGGAAGTCCGACAGGCAGTCTTGTGATCATCGAAGCTGCTGATCGTAGCGAGGCCGAAAAAATGGCAGCGGCTGATCCTTATGCACTTGCTGGTCTATTCGCCTCGGTTGAAATCAAAGCTTGGAAATGGGCCCTTAAAAACCCTGAGGCTGCATAATGGCCAATTGGCTTTTCAAATCTGAACCCGATGTTTTTTCCTTCGCGAACTTAATGGCCAAAGGTGCCAAAGGCGAAGAGTGGACGGGCATTAGGAACTATCAAGCCCGCAACAATATGCGGTTGATGAAAATCGGCGACAAAGGATTTTTCTATCACTCCAACATCGGCAAAGCAGTTGTCGGTGTGGTTGAAGTCTGCAATCTCATTCATCCAGATTCAACAGGTGATAAGCCTGCGTGGGAATGCGTTGATATTCGTGGGTTGGTGGCCATGCCGCGTGAAGTGACATTGGATGAAATCAAAGGTGATGCACGTCTCACCGAAATGGTTCTGGTCAAAAATTCCAGACTATCCGTGCAACCGGTTTTGCCGGAAGAATGGAAAATCATTTGTGAGGTGGGCGGCCTAAAACTTCCACCGAAATTTGCGTGAACCACGAAGCGTTTATTCTTGAAAACACCAGCATTCTTTCTCCACCATTGGTGCCGGAAGTGAAACTGCACTTGGCCCATGAGGCTGTGCCGATTTGGCAAAAGACCGAAGATGAGCTGGGAGAAATCGGCTTGCCGCCACCCTTCTGGGCCTTTGCATGGGCAGGAGGCCAAGCCTTGGCGCGGTATGTTTTGGACAATCCTGAAATCGTTCAAGGCAAGCGCGTGATTGATATTGCGTCAGGTTCTGGCTTGGTGGCAATTGCCGCGATGAAAGCAGGTGCTGCTTCCGTTTTAGCTGCCGACATTGATATTTTTTCAATTGCGGCAATAGCACTCAATACGAAGTTAAATTCCGTAACACTTACGTCCACCGCAGAAAATCTATTAGCCGCAGCATCACCCGATATTGACGTGATATTAGTCGGCGATTTGTTCTATGAAAAACATGTGGCCGAACTTTGCCTTAATTGGCTACGCCAAGCCCGAACCAGTCAAATTTACATCGGCGATCCGGGCCGCAGCTATTTACCGAAAGCAGCACTCACAAAAATCGCAGAGTATTCGGTGCCCGTGTCACGCGATTTGGAAGATGCCGAGATCAAACAAACCGCCGTTTGGCGATTGACCTAAAGCGGATGTGATTCTGGATTAACCGCAGCATTGGCCGTGTCGCTATGCTCAGTGTTATTGAAATAAAGTGCGATCATCAAAACGGCCAACGAGAGCCACAGCCAAATATCAGTGCCACCACCAAAAAACATGGCACCGATGAGAACGGCAGCAGGCGTTGAAACATAAGTGGCTTGCACGGTATATACGGCACCCTTCTGGGTGATCAACGTGAAATAAACCACGCGCTCCACCACCCACATCAAGGTGACAGCCAGAAGCGGCCAATGACTGTAAAGATCAGGATTTCCGACGGCACCAAAAGGTTGATACAATAAAATAATCGGCAGCACAGTAAGGCCGGACCATAAGCTTTCAAAAGCGCCAGCCTGAATCGTATCTGCTCCCTTCGGCCAAGCATGGGCAGCAAATGTATTATAAGCGCAATAAAGCAGCGGAATGGAAAGCGATGCCACAAGTGGCCATGACACATGGCCCGTCAACGTGCCTTGCCGCGACAGAATGAGAATGAGCGTCGAGATAAATCCAAATGCGATCGCCAGCAATTTGCGCGGACTAGAATTTTCATTGCCGATGATCAAAGCGATCAGATAATTGAAAAACGGCGACATGGTGATGATGATGGCAAGTTCAGTGGGCGGCACAAAGCCAGCAAGATATAGATTGAGCCCGAACGGAATGTTCATCAAAATGGCGCAGCCCAAACCATAATAAACCAACCGCCGATCAAAATTGCGCACCCCAGTTTTGAAGGCCGCCATGCCAAGCATAATTAAACCAACGCCAAGGCCGGTATAAAAAATCGTGTGCACAAACGGCATATTGATGCTGCTCAGATGCTTATAAAGACTGGGCGAAATGCCCCAGAACAAACCGAGCAACATAAAATATAAAAAATGATTGGGAGTTTTCATTGGGGTGTTTATAGTACGGAAAAAATACATACGGGAGCAAAATACGCCATGTTAGATAAAACTTACGCCGTGCCAGCCGCTTGGAAAAAGAAGGCGTATTTCAATGAAACTTCCTATAAGAAAGCCTATGATGAGTCAGTCAAAAACCCCAACAAGTTTTGGGCTAAAGAAGCAAAACGTGTAGATTGGATTAAAGCGCCAAAGAAAATAAAGAACGTTTCTTATACTTATCCAGATGTATCGATAAAATGGTTTGAAGATGGCGTTTTAAATGTCTCAGCAAATTGCATTGATCGCCACCTTAAAAAAAGGGCCACTCAAACCGCAATAATCTGGGAAGGCGATAATCCTTATGACGATAAAAAAATAACCTACCGCGAGCTTTATGAACATGTGTGCCGCATGGCCAATGTGTTGAAAAAGCATGGCGTTAAAAAAGGCGACCGAGTTACTATTTATATGCCGATGATCCTCGAAGCCACTTATGCCATGCTCGCTTGCGCGCGCATTGGTGCTGTGCATTCAGTGGTGTTCGGCGGCTTCTCTCCGGAATCCCTCGCAGGTCGCATCAATGATTGTGACTCGCGCTTTATCATCACCGCTGATGAAGGCTTGCGCGGTGGCAAAAAAATTCCACTGAAAGCCAACACCGATGAAGCCCTAAAGAAAACCAAGGGCGGCGAAAAAGTTCTCATGGTCCGCCGCACCGGAGGGCCTGTGAACTTCGAAACAGGCCGCGATTTTTGGTATCACGATGAAATTAAAACGGTAACTACTGAATGCAAGCCGGAAAAGATGAAAGCGGAAGATCCGCTATTTATTCTCTACACATCAGGCTCCACTGGAAAACCTAAAGGCGTTTTGCACACCACGGGTGGCTATCTGGTTTATGCTTCTATGACCCACCAATATATTTTCGACTATCACGACGGTGATATTTATTGGTGCACGGCAGATGTGGGCTGGGTGACAGGCCACAGCTATATTGTGTATGGGCCGCTGGCCAATGGTGCCACCACATTGATGTTCGAAGGTGTTCCAAATTATCCCAGCACATCGCGCTTCTGGGACGTGATCGACAAACACCAAGTGAATATTTTCTACACAGCCCCCACAGCCTTGCGTGCTCTCATGCAGCAGGGTGATGCACCAGTTAAAAAAACTTCACGCAAATCCCTGCGATTACTCGGCTCCGTAGGCGAGCCCATCAACCCTGAAGCGTGGGAATGGTATCACCGTGTGGTGGGTGAGGGGCGCTGCCCAATTGTTGATACTTGGTGGCAAACTGAAACCGGCGGCATTCTCATTTCGCCATTGCCGGGCGCTACGAAATTGAAACCAGGCTCCGCCACCAAACCTTTCTTCGGTTGTCAACCAGCCTTGGTGGATGACAAAGGCGTGTTCCTTGAAGGCGAAGCATCCGGCAATCTGGTGATTCTTGATTCTTGGCCAGGCCAAATGCGCACCCTTTATGGCGATCACAAGCGTTTCGTTGAATCGTATTTCTCAACTTACAAAGGCATGTATTTCACTGGCGATGGCTGTAGGCGAGACAAGGATGGTTATTACTGGATTACAGGCCGTGTGGACGATGTGCTCAATGTTTCTGGCCACCGTTTAGGAACCGCCGAAGTTGAGAGCGCGTTAGTCTCACACAGCAAAGTCTCCGAAGCTGCCGTGGTGGGCTACCCGCATGACATTAAAGGCCAAGGCATTTATTGCTATGTAACCTTGATGGCGGGCGAACAGGGCGATGAAGCCTTGCGTAAAGCGCTAGTGGACCATGTGCGCAAAGAAATTGGCCCACTGGCCACGCCAGATAAAATCCAATTCGCCCCCGGCCTACCCAAAACCCGCTCAGGCAAAATCATGCGCCGCATTTTGCGCAAAATCGCTGAGGATGATTTTGGCGCATTGGGTGACACCTCAACGCTTGCTGATCCAGCAGTGGTGGATGATTTGGTGGCGAACCGGCAGAATAGAAAGGCTTGAAGACCAAGCTCACACACACCATACTAAGTTGGTAAACACTCAGGGGGTTCCCATGCGTCTTCTTCAAATCATTGTTCTCTTCGCGGTTGCTGCTATGCTTTCAGGCTGCGGCATCAACAATATCCCAACCTACGAACAGGCCATGAAAGCCCGTTGGGGCGATGTGCAGAATAATTATCAACGCCGTGCGGATTTGATCCCCAATCTGGTTGAAACTGTCAAAGGCTATGCCGCGCAAGAAAAAGATGTGTTGACGGCCGTGGTTGAAGCCCGCGCCAAAGCCACGCAAATGACCTTGCCTGCGGATATCATTACAAACCCTGAAGCCTTCAAAAAATTCCAGGATGCGCAAGGTGAGCTTTCGGGGGCACTTGGAAAATTGCTGTCGATCACTGAAGCCTATCCTGATTTGAAATCAAACCAAAATTTCTTGGCTCTGCAATCACAATTGGAAGGCACGGAAAACCGTATCACAATTGCGCGTAAAGATTATATCGATGCCGTGCAAACTTATAACACTGAGCTCGTAACAATCCCTGGCCGCTGGTGGGCTTCATGGTTTTATCCAACCGCAAAACCAGCCGAAACATTTACAGCCACAGCAGGTTCGACCGAGCCGCCAAAAGTAGATTTTAACAAACCAAAAACCTGATGCTTCGCCTCCGTGCTTTCATCATCATCGTCGCGGCATTTTTTGTTGCGACATTGGCATTTGCTGAACCGAATTTTCCGGCTCTCACATCACCCTTAGTTGATGCAGCTGGCGTTCTTGATTCTGATGCCAGAACTGTCATCGACAATCGTTTGCGTGATTATGAAACCCAGAGCGGCCACCAAGTTGCTGTGGCCACGGTGCCAAGCCTCGAAGGCTATGACATCAGAGATTATGGCAACCAGCTTTTCCGCAAATGGCAATTGGGTGACAAGCAGAAGAATGATGGCGTACTAGTGCTGGTGGCCCCCAAGGAACATAAAGTCTCAATCGAAGTGGGCTATGGCTTAGAGGGCGACCTCACCGATGCCATGTCGCGTATTATTATTGAAAACGCCATGGTGCCACGCTTCAAAGCTGGCGATTATGTGGGTGGCATTCATGCCGCCATAGACGACATTGAAAAAGTTGTTGGCGGGCAGGGTGATCAAGTGGTGCAGCGCGTGAACAATCAATCCGCCGGGAGTATTGAAGACAATCTGCCGATTATCATCTTGTTCATTGTTATCGGTCTTATTCTCATCCGCGCTTCGCGCGGCGGTCGCTACATTATTTTCCCGAATGCTGGCTTTAGTGGTGGCGGATTTAGTGGTGGAGGTGGTGGATTTTCAGGTGGTGGCGGTGGCTGGTCTGGCGGTGGTGGCAGCTCTGGCGGCGGCGGCGCTTCAGGAGGATGGTAATATATGAAGTCTGATCTCTCACATCATCAACGCCAACAAGTTACATTGGCAATAAAAAAAGCCGAGCTGCAAACCAGTGGCGAAATTGTTGCCGTCGCAGCGCGGCAAAGCGACGACTATATCCATGTCCCCATTCATTTTGCCTGTGGCTTTGCGCTTGCCATACCTTTTATCATTCCTGCCCTATCTCCCCTTTTCTCGTGGTCTGTGGTTCCGCTGAAATGGGTTTTCCTTGTTCAGTTGTTGAGTTTCATCGCCATCGCCTTGGTTTTCAGTTTCCCACCTTTGCGCTATCGGATAACGCCAAAATCACTGATGATAAAATATGCCCACCGCAATGCAGCAACACAGTTTCTTGCTGTGAACACCCATGGCACGGGTGGTCGCACCGGCGTTCTTATTTTCGTGTCTCTGCTTGAGCGTTATTGCGAAATTATTGGAGACACGGCTATCGCCAGTAAAGTGAGCCACCAAACTTGGCAAAAAATTGTCGATGATATGGTGCCATTCATGCGCGATGGAAAAATCACTGAGGCCTTGGTTTTGGCCACCGAACGCTGCGGCGATGAATTGGCTAAGCATTTTCCGCCTGGTGCTGAAAACCCAAACGAGTTGCCAGATCACTTTATCGTTTTGAATTAATTCGCCACAATCCTGCCAAAACGCAGAGTCATTGCAATGTTATGGACAGGCGCATTTTTACATTTGGACTTTTAGCACTGGCAACCCCTGCGGCTGCCAAGTCCAGACCACGCGCTTACCAAGGTGCCGAAATTGTGGCTTTCGCAACGCCTGAAAAAACCGGCACCGTTATCATCAACACAGAACAGCGCGCCCTCTATCATATTATCAGCCCTGGCAGCGCCATCAGGTATGGCGTGGCCGTTGGTAAGGAAGGCTTTGATTGGGCCGGCATTGCGCGGGTGGGCCGCAAAGTGGCATGGCCGAGCTGGACCCCGCCAGACGCAATGATCAGACGCAAACCTGAGTTGGAACAATGGCGTTATGGCATGCCCGGCGGACCAAAAAATCCATTGGGTGCGCGCGCACTCTATTTGTTTGATGCAAAAGGTGACACTGGCTTTCGCATCCATGGTACCAATGAACCGTCATCAATTGGGTTTGCCGCATCATCAGGCTGCATTCGCATGTTAAATGAAGAAGTATCCGAGCTTTATGAACAAGTGAAAATCGGCACTAAAGTTATCGTCTTGTAATTTTCACTCTGCTGTGATCTGTAGCCCCAGAAATTAGAAAAGCTGGGATCAAATCATAATGTTGCGCCGCAATTTTTTACGGATGTTTGTGAGTGGTTTAATGGCCCTTCCTGCAGCAGCCGAAGCCGGAATTTTTGATCGCAAGCCCAAGAAGCTCCTTCCAGCTAAAAATCCTGTTAAAATTGCCAAGCGCAAATTGTTGAAGCCCGTGCGCCCGAGTTACAAGGGCCATGAAGATGTAAATTTTATCACTTTTGAAAAGCCGGGCACTCTCATCATTAAAACCAAAGAGCGGGCCCTCTATCGCGTTTTAGGTGGCGGCAAAGCGACACGGTTTTTAGTGGCGGTTGGCAAAAAAGGATTCTCATGGTCGGGTGTTGCCAAGGTTGGCATGAAACATGAAAATCCAGTGTGGACGCCGCCGCCAGAAATGATTGCGCGCAAACCCGAATATGCCAAATGGGCCAACGGAATGCCAGGCGGCCTACCCATCAATCCCCTTGGCCCGCGCGCCATGTATTTGTTCAACAAGCAAGGCGATATGGGTTTCAGAATCCACGGCACCATCCATCCTGAATCAATCGGAACCGCAGCCTCCTCTGGCTGCATCCGCATGTTGAACAAGGAAGTGATTGAACTTTATGACCTCACGCGTGTTGGCACTAAAGTGATTGTGATTTAAGGGTGCACAAACTTTCCACGCACCCAGCCAATTTTATAAATGCCTGAGCCATTTGGCACCTCGTGCCAAATCTTGCACCACACATTTGGCTTTTTCATTTTCCAGTAGCTTGTATAGTTGATGCCGAAGCTCACATTGGTCACCATGTTTTTGCATGTGCCGGTGAGGCTCAACATGTCGCCATTTACATAAGTTCTTTGCACTGCTGACGATGTTGAAGGCCATGCTCTGGCATTCAGCGGATCGGATGCAGGAGCCATTATAACTGTGCCGCCGATGAATGCGCTGGCCATCGCTGCTGATGCACCACCAACCAAAATTGAAGCAGCAACTATAGTTTTTAGCATTTTGGTCATGTTTATCTCCATCCGTTTGTTATCCTGAGCATTAAGGGTAGCAATATGAATGGCAAATGAATGTGCTTTAAGTGCAACCCTGCCATGCCAAGTCTTTTCACGTAATCCACATAGCGCATTGTATTATTTGCTTTGTTGCAATGCACCCGCTAAAAGGCGCTTCGTAAAAAGGTCAATTTATGTCGCAAAATAAAGCCTCGTCGCGGCCACTATCGCCGCATCTGCAAGTCTATCGGCCCATGCTGTCCACTGCTATGTCGATCTTTCACCGCATTACGGGCGTTGCATTAAGTGCAGGCATGGTTTTGCTGGTGTGGTGGTTAACCGCTGCTTCCACGTCTGATGATTATTTTAATTTTGTAAATGGCATATTCGCTTGTTGGCCGGGTCGCTTGGTGCTGGTTGGTTTCACTTGGGCCTTGATACATCACATGTTGGGCGGTCTTCGCCATTTCCTGTGGGATACCGGCCGGGGATTTGCCTTGGATAAAGTGGAGTGGATGGTCCGCGCCAATCTCATTGGGTCCATTCTGCTCACGCTGATAATTTGGATTATTGCATATGGAGTGCGGGCATGAGTGACCTTGGTAAAGTGCGGGGCTTAGGCTCGGCCAAATCTGGCACGGAACATTTCTGGATGCAGCGGGTGACGGCGATTGCCAATCTGCCACTGGTGATTTTCCTTATCTATTTCATCCTCTCGCATCTCGGCGCACCACGCGCGGCAGTGGTGGCCTCAATCAAAATTCCATTCTGTGCAGTAGCACTTTCTTTGGCGATGATCTCTATCTTGTGGCATATGCGCCTTGGCCTGCAAGTGGTCATTGAGGATTATGTCCACAGTGAAGGGCGCAAAATTGCTTCCTTGCTGATCATCAATTTCGCAACATTCATTCTGGGTGCACTTGCACTCTATGCAATTTTGAAAATGAGCTTCGCACTGTAAATGACCGCCTATCCAATCACAGATCATTCCTTTGATGTTATCGTAGTCGGGGCCGGTGGCTCCGGCTTGCGGGCTGCACTTGGTGCATCGCAAGCCGGACTAAAAACCGCCTGCATCAGCAAAGTGTTCCCCACGCGCTCACACACAGTGGCGGCCCAAGGCGGCATTGCCGCGTCGTTGTCCAACATGGGCCCCGATTCTTGGCAGTGGCATATGTATGACACCGTGAAGGGTGCCGATTGGTTGGGCGATCAGGACGCCATTGAATATCTCGTGCGCAATGCGCCCACCGCGGTTTATGAGCTTGAACATTTCGGCATGCCCTTCAGCCGCACGGAAGATGGCAAGATTTATCAGCGCCCCTTTGGCGGCCACATGATGAACATGGGCGAAGGCCCGCCCGTGCAACGCACCTGTGCGGCGGCAGACCGCACCGGCCATGCCATGTTACACACGCTTTATGGCCAGAGCCTGCGCTACGACACGACATTTTTCATCGAATATTTCGCACTCGATTTGATCATGGAAAATGGCGAATGCCGGGGCATCATAGCCATGTGCATGGAGGATGGGTCGATCCACCGCTTCCGCGCCCACCAGACAATTCTGGCCACTGGCGGCTATGGTCGCGCTTATTTCACCGCCACCTCCGCCCACACCTGCACGGGCGACGGCAATGCCATGGTCTTGCGGGCGGGGTTACCGCTTCAAGATATGGAGTTCGTGCAATTTCACCCCACCGGAATTTATGGTGCTGGGTGTCTGGTCACCGAAGGGGCCCGCGGCGAGGGCGGCTATTTAACCAATTCGGCTGGCGAGCGGTTTATGGAACGTTATGCACCTTCGGCCAAAGACCTGGCATCGCGCGATGTGGTCTCACGCTCAATGACCATCGAAATTCGCGAAGGTCGTGGTGTTGGGCCCTTGAAAGATCACATCTTCTTGCATCTTGAACATCTCGATCCAGCAGTGCTGCACGAACGCCTGCCAGGTATTTCTGAATCAGTGAAAATTTTTGCAGGTGTGGATGTAACCAAATCCCCCATCCCCATCATGCCAACTGTGCATTATAACATGGGCGGCATTCCTACCAATTATCATGGTGAGGCGCTGGCTGGCGATAAGCGTGATCCATCAAAAATTGTGCCAGGCCTTATGGCTGTGGGTGAAGCAGCATGTGTCTCCGTACACGGAGCAAATCGTCTGGGTTCAAATTCACTAATTGATTTGGTGGTCTTCGGTCGTGCTGCTGCGCTGCGCTGCGTCGAAAAAGTAAAACCAAACAGCCCCCACGCCGATATTAAAACAGGCATGGGCGATGAGGCTGTTGCAAGGCTAGACCGTTATCGCAACGCCAATGGCGCAACGCCCACAGCGCAACTCCGCGCGAAAATGCAACGCACGATGCAGGATGATGCAGCCGTCTTCCGTACGGGGGGAACTCTGGCCCAAGGGGTAGCGAAAATTGGTGAAATCTGGAATGCCACTGCGGACATCAAAGTAACAGACCGTTCATTGGTGTGGAACAGCGATCTCATCGAAACGCTTGAATATGAGAATTTGATTTTGCAAGCGGCTGTCACCGTCACCAGCGCCGAAGCGAGAACAGAAAGCCGTGGTGCCCACGCCCGTGAAGACTTCCCCAAGCGCGACGATAAAAACTGGATGAAGCATTCTTTAGCCTGGGCCGATAACGCCAAGCGCAAAGTAACGCTGGGTTCACGCCCCGTGCATAATTTCACCATGAGCAAAGACATAGACTACATCAAGCCAAAGGCACGGGTGTATTGATGGGGTTTCCCGACAAGATATCGACTATGGCGCTTAGTCTAGTTAGCACGTTTTTGTTGCTTGCTGTTGTCGTGCGTATTTTTTCGATGTTGCCTGAAGATGATAACTCGTTTGATGGTTATGCCGTCGTGTTCATATTTTTCGGTTGGGTAGCATTCTGCCTGCTCGGATTTGCTTTAGGCTACTTTGTTGCAAGATTTTCACGGGTTAGCGCACGTCCGCTGCCTTGTTTTGTCTGGTGTATAGCTGCGGTTGTCGCATTTATTTCGTCCAACATTGATCACAAGTTCAATAATCCGAGTACAATTGTTTGGTTGTTGACGGGCGCTCTTATTTGTTCAGCACCACTAATTGCTGTTTGGGCTTGGTCCAAGAAATTCACACAATCAGAAGTGCCTGTCCTGTGAGGTATGGTAACATTAAATCAAGTCCGTTTCACACAATCCTTTCCCAGAAAGGGAGGGAATTAGAATGAGAATGCCATGGTCGCCTTCACTCTCCCGCAAAACTCCAAACCCACCGCCGGAAAAATATGGCCCACTTAGATATATGTGAGTATAGTATGGAACTGGTTTACAATCTCGAATTTACATTCGGAGAACTGATTTATGTCTGAATTTCCTAGAATTACTAGAACTCCTGGTGTGATGGGCGGGAAGCCTTGCATTCGAGGAATGCGGGTTACAGTTGGAATGATAACCGGGCAACTTTCTGCAGGCACGACAATTGAGGAGTTGCTGGAGCATTTTCCCTATATCGAACGCGACGATGTTTTGGAGGCGATAGGATATGCAGGTGCAGTTGCATCAACTTCTGAATATGATCTTGCAGGTGCGAATTGAAGGTTATTGTTGATGTTAATCTATCACCTGTTTGGGCAAAGTTTTTGCAAGACAGAGGATATGAAGCGGCGCACTGGTCTGAACTTGGTGATCACAATGCAGCCGATCGGGTGATCATGGCTTATTCGAGTGATCGTGATGCTGTAATTCTGACTGGAGACATGGATTTTGCTGAAATTCACGCGTTCGAAAATTCAATTAAACCAAGTGTAATCCAAATGCGGACGAAGGACTTATTGCCTTTTACGCAAGGGCCATTGGTTGTGCGTGCTCTGACTATTGGAGCAACTGATTTAAAACTTGGCGCAGTTATCACAATTAAGGGAACACGAATGCGAATTGCAAAACTGCCGATAGCAACAACGGAACCCCGCTGAACCCATGGTAACCTTCACTCTCCCACAAAATTCCAAACTCACCCCCGGAAAAATCTGGCCTATTCCGACGGCTAAAAACCTTCGTGAGTTCAAAATCTATCGCTGGAATCCTGATGATGGTCAGAACCCGCATGTGGATACTTACACGCTCGACATGGACCAGTGCGGCCCCATGGTTCTTGATGCGCTGATCAAAATTAAGAACGAGCAAGACCCAACCCTCACTTTCCGCCGTTCCTGCCGCGAAGGCATTTGCGGCTCTTGCGCTATGAACATTGATGGCACCAACACACTGGCCTGTCTAAAATCTTGCGATGATGTGAAAGGTGCGGTGAAAATTTATCCGCTGCCGCATATGTCTGTGGTGAAAGATCTCGTGCCGGATATGACGCATTTTTATGCCCAGCATCGTAGCGTTGAACCTTGGCTCAAAACCACCACGCCCACCCCGCAAGCCGAATGGAAACAATCCGAATCCGAACGCGCGTTGTTGGATGGCCTCTATGAATGCATTCTCTGCGCTTGTTGCTCCACATCCTGCCCAAGCTATTGGTGGAATGGCGACCGCTATTTAGGCCCCGCCGTTCTGCTCCAAGCCTATCGCTGGCTGATTGACTCCCGCGATGAAGCCACTGGCGACCGTCTCGATAATCTCGAAGATCCATTCAGGCTTTATCGCTGCCACACCATTATGAATTGCGCCAAGGCCTGCCCAAAAGGCTTAAGCCCCGCGAAAGCGATTGCTGAGATTAAGAAGATGATGGTGGAGCGGCGGGTTTGAACCCTCTGGAAGAACTGCGCGACGAAATAGACGTCATTGATGCGGAGCTTGTGGCCCTCATCCAAAAGCGCTTCGAGATTGCTGATCGCGTGATAGCTGTCAAAAAGAGACATGGCATTGCTGCCGTATTGCCCGACCGCATTGAACAGGTGGTGCAGAACGCATTGCACGCCGCTAAGCACACAAAAGTGCCGCCGCAATCAATTGAAAAGCTCTGGCGTACGCTTATTTCCGAAACAATCGCCTATGAAGAAAAAGTTTTAAACACCAACTAATAAAGCCTATAGCGAACCCAAATTCTGCACACGAGGATCACCATGTCACTTGATAGCTTCAAATCCCGCAAAACCCTCAAAGTCGGTTCCAAGACTTATACCTACTTCAGCCTGGCAGCGGCGGAGAAGAATGGTCTCAAGGGCATTTCGGCTTTGCCAGCTTCGATGAAAGTGTTGCTCGAAAATCTTCTCCGCAATGAAGATAATCGCACGGTCACCAAAGCCGACATTCAAGGTTTTGTAGCGTGGCTTTCCAACAAGGGCAAGGAAGACAAGGAAGTGGGCTTCCGCCCAGCGCGCGTGTTGATGCAGGATTTCACCGGCGTTCCGGCCGTGGTGGATTTGGCTGCGATGCGTGATGGTATGCAGCAGCTCAAGGGTGACGCTCAGAAAATCAATCCACTTGTGCCGGTTGATCTGGTGATCGACCATTCGGTGGTGGTTGATAGTTTCGGCAGCAGCCAATCTCTCGCGGCAAATGTTCAGCGCGAGTATGAGCAAAATGAAGAACGCTATAAGTTTTTAAAATGGGGGCAGGGTGCATTTGAAAACTTCCGCGTGGTGCCTCCCGGCACCGGCATTTGCCATCAGGTAAATCTCGAATATCTTTCGCAAACCGTGTGGACAAGAGACGAAAAATATAAGGGCAAGACAGTGACGGTTGCTTATCCCGATACACTCGTAGGCACTGATAGCCACACAACCATGGTAAATGGCCTTGGCGTGCTGGGCTGGGGTGTGGGTGGCATTGAAGCGGAAGCGGCCATGCTCGGTCAACCGCAATCCATGCTGTTGCCCGAAGTGATCGGCTTTAAACTTACAGGTAAACTCAAAGAAGGTGTGACGGCGACAGATTTGGTTCTGCTCGTCACGCAAATGCTGCGCAAAAAGGGCGTGGTTGGAAAATTTGTTGAATTCTTCGGGCCTGGCCTTCCAGCCCTCACCCTGGCAGACCGCGCCACCATCGCCAACATGGCTCCGGAATATGGTGCCACCTGCGGCTTCTTCCCGGTTGATAGCGTGACATTGAGCTATCTCAAATTCTCCGGCCGCAAAAATGATCGCATTGCGCTCGTCGAAAAATACGCCAAGGCCCAAGGCATGTTCCTCACCGCAAAAAGCGCTGATCCGGTTTTTACCGACACAGTGGAACTCGATCTTGCATCTGTTGTTCCCGCCATGGCAGGCCCCAATCGACCTGAAAAATTCGTGCCGTTGCAAGATATCAAGGTAGGCTTCCGTTCAGCTTTGGATGCACCCAAAGATAAGGCCGGCTTTGCCAAATCGGGCGAGCAAGATAAGCGTGTGAAAGTGGAAGGCAAGAACTTCGAGATCAGCCATGGTGATGTGGTAATTGCCGCCATCACCAGCTGCACCAACACGTCAAATCCATCTGTGCTCATCGGCGCTGGCCTGCTGGCAAAAAAAGCCGCCGCACGTGGCCTGCAATCAAAGCCATGGGTGAAAACTTCATTTGCACCTGGCTCACAAGTGGTCAGCGAATATATGAATAAGTCTGGCTTGCAGAAGGAGCTGAACAAGATCGGCTTCTATCTCGTGGGCTATGGCTGCACCACTTGCATCGGCAATTCCGGCCCGCTGGACCCTGCCATTTCGAAAGCTATTAGCGACAATGGCATCGTTGCCTCCGCCGTTATTTCCGGTAACCGCAACTTTGAAGGCCGCGTCTCGCCAGATGTGCAAGCAGCTTACCTCGCGTCGCCACCATTGGTTGTCGCCTACGCGCTGGCAGGCTCAACGCAAATTGACCTCACAACTGAGCCACTGGGCAACGATAAAAAGGGTAAGCCAGTTTTCCTCAAAGACATTTGGCCCACCAACAAAGAAATCGAAACTTTCGTGAGGAAGAACATCACCGCGAAAATGTTCAAGACGCGTTATGCCGATGTGTTCAAGGGTGACAAGAACTGGCGCAGTGTGACCACCAGCAAAGGCGAAACCTACGCGTGGGACAACACCTCAACCTATGTGCAAAACCCACCCTACTTTGATGGGATGCAAAAGACGCCAAAGCCAATTACAGACATTAAAGGTGCTCGCATCCTTGGCCTGTTCGGCGATAAAATCACCACCGAT
>JANLPA010000146.1:0-6860 GCA_031366855.1 Hyphomicrobiales bacterium
TCCTTCCATGCTATTGCAGCGCAGCATTTCAGGAATCGTGACCCATGCCTAAAACCACCAGAACCGAAACCGACACCTTTGGCAAAATTGAAGTGGATGCTTCCCGTTATTGGGGAGCGCAGGCGCAGCGCAGTTTGCAGAATTTTAAGATCGGCTGGGAAAAGCAGCCGGCCTCGGTGGTGCGGGCTCTCGGCATCATCAAACGCGCCGCTGCCGAAACCAACATGGTTCTCACCGGTCTTGATGCAAAACTTGGGGCCGCCATCATCAATGCCGCCCAAGAGGTGATCGAAGGCAAATTGAATGATCACTTCCCGCTGGCCGTGTGGCAAACTGGCTCTGGCACGCAATCAAACATGAATGCCAATGAAGTGATTTCCAATCGCGCCATTGAAATGCTGGGCGGCGAGATGGGTTCGAAGAAACCCGTCCACCCCAACGACCATGTGAACATGAGCCAAAGCTCTAACGACACTTATCCCTCTGCCATGCATATTGCCTGTGCCGAAGAAATTCACCACCGTTTGCTCCCGGCGCTGCAACATTTGCGCAATGCATTGAATGATAAAGCTGGGGCCTTTGCCAAGATTATCAAAATCGGCCGCACCCACACGCAAGATGCAACGCCTGTTACTTTGGGCCAGGAATTTTCCGGCTACACCCAACAAATGCAAAACGGCATCGCCCGCATTGAGCAAACCTTGCCCATGCTCATGCAGCTTGCCCAAGGTGGCACTGCGGTGGGCACTGGTCTTAATGCGCCAAAGGGCTTTGCTGAAATGGTGGCTGAAAATATCGCCAACATCACTCACCTGCCCTTCACCACGGCACCCAATAAATTTGAAGCGTTGGCAGCACACGATGCGATGGTGATGACCCATGGCGCCATTAACACTGTGGCCGCATCGCTGTTCAAAATCGCCAATGACATACGCTTTCTCGGCTCCGGTCCGCGCTCCGGATTGGGTGAATTGAACCTACCAGAAAATGAACCGGGCTCTTCCATCATGCCTGGCAAGGTGAACCCCACGCAATGCGAAGCGCTCACCCAAGTGTGTGTGCAAATTTTTGGCAACCATGCTGCAATCACCTTTGCTGGCGCATCAGGCCATTTTGAACTCAATGTTTACAATCCAGTGATGGCGTATAATTTTTTGCAGTCGGTGCAACTGATGGCTGATGCCGCAACCAGCTTCACCGAAAATTGTGTTTATGGAATTGAAGCGCGTGAAGATAATATCAAGGCCGCCTTAAATCGTTCACTTATGTTGGTCACAGCATTGGCCCCAAAATATGGTTATGACCGCGCCGCAAAAATCGCCAAGACCGCCCATAAAAACGGAACCACCTTGCGCGAAGAAGCTGTGGCTGATGGCATTGATGCCACTGATTTTGATGCCATTGTACGCCCAGAAAATATGTTGGGGCCATCGTGAATGCCGAGATCATAAATCTGCGCCGCGTTAAAAAGAATTTAGCGCGCGCCGAATCTGAAAAACAAGCAGAGGCTAATCGTGTGAAGTTTGGCCGCAGCAAAGCCGAAAAATCCATTACCGCAATTGAAAACAACCGCACCACAAAAAATCTTGACGGCAAGAAGCGCGAAGAGTGATGGCCAAAGATCTCAAGCGTTCACTCACCATTACAGGTCACCGCACGTCACTTTCACTTGAACATGAATTCTGGGCGGAGCTCAAAAAGATTGCTGCCTCCGAGCGCAAAACAATCGCCACCCTTGTAAGTGAGATTGATGCAGCACGCGGAGACCGCAATCTATCGAGTGCTATTCGCGTATGGATCTTGCGCAGGCTCCAAAACTAATGGCTTTGGCATGCGAAGAAACCGCAAGAATTTCCTTATTTCAATCTTGTTGATCACGGCTCCATTGGCAAGCAACTTCGCCCATCTCGCCTTTTCTCGTTCAGCATCAATAATCCGTTGTGCTGCAAACACCTTTTGCTCGCGCTGGCGCAAGCGCAGTTCATTGCGCTGCGCCTGAAACGCTACAAATTTAAGCTCATCAGCTTTCTGTTGAGCCAATTCATCCGCAGCGATTTTTGCTTGCTGTTTCTGCACCCGCTCAAGCTCGGCCAAATCACGCGCCATAAAGTCATAGCCAAATTTAGTTGAAAGCGCTGCCGTGTCGCTGCGCGCCCGCAACGCGCCGGGAATGCCGGAATACGTAACTTGCAAAGCCGGGATATTGGCTGAATCTTTTGCGACAACATCCACTCGCGTTTCAAATTCATTGGTTGAAATATCATAGGCTGGTGTGATTTTTAAATCCGCTTCTGGCGTTGATAGTGCCAAGGGCTCAAACACCAGCGCACCATTTTGCACGGTTATGGCCAATTGCTGCACGGAGAGAGCAACACCAGGCCCCTTTTCCAGTGCGATAAATGCCGCCTTCAAATCATCGGCATTTTTCACATTCTTAAGCAACGGGAAAAAATTCTGCGGTGAAAGCTGTGTGAGTTTTGCATCGCGCAATATATAACTTGCCTCCCCCGAAAAACCTGAAAATGCAGCCATGGGGCTGCGGCCAACACCCTTCACTTTTGCATCAATAATCGCCGCACCTTCGGCAAAAGCAAAACCATCTTTCGCTTTAAGGATGCGCGCTACATCAAGCGACATGTGGGCAGAGCCAGAAACTGCATATGCGCCATCCTGAGGAGCAACTGAAATATCAAGATTAAAAGGTTCCGCTGATGTATCGCGCGCTGCCACTGTCGCCTGCCGCCCATTTTGATCGAATGAAATGCCCAGCACGGCCTCCTTGAGGTCGTCTCCAAAACTTGTTTGCAAATTTGTGGGATGCAACCACACGACCCCAGACGCTGGCCCATAGCTGCTCGAAAACGCTTCACCAATGCCGCTCACTTTGCCCTGCCACGGCATGAAGGCAGCGGAGAGCATCGCACCCAAATTGGCTTGATCAATGTTAAAATCAGCATTGATTTTATAATCCGGTGCAATCTGCAAATTACCTGCGATATTTTGTGATACCACCTGCCCCATCACATCCGTGAAATTTAAGCCTCCTTCCAAGGGCGCAACATTGGCTTTCAACTGAAGCGCTCCCGCTCCATCCACAGGAGCACCAATCGCTTGAACAAGCAGCGCAGCATCAGCAGCATCCACAGTGAGTTTGCCATTCATAACTGGGAACGATTTTCCAAATCCAATTTGGCCATCAAAGTCAAATTTTGCAGCCAAGGCTTCCACTGAAATGTTGGATTTGAAACCCTGCGACTGTGAGCCAGCGGCAGTCATAACAATTTTTCCCGGAACAGCAGGGATTGGCACAACCCGCCATCCAAGCATTTGCGCCAGAACCGCACTATTGCTAACATTGATTTCAGAATTGAGCGTAATCGTAGCATCCGCACCCTTAGCCAACTCCTTAACATCACCAGCTAATGCCACCTGCAAAGGCCCTGATGAACCTGTTATTTCATAATTCATTTTGGGTTCAGTGGCCCCCGGCCTGAATGAAAGAACCGCATCCATATCCGTCGCACCCAAAACCTCAGTCCATGTGGGGTCAAGCCCTTTTCCTGTGGCCCCGATGAGATGCAAAAACCCGCGTGGGTCATTCGCCGTGAGTTTGGCTTTCAAATCTCCTGATGGCCCATCTGGGCTTTGCAACACCAAACCAGCCCCGCGCAATGAAGCACCCTCAACCGAACCGATTTCAAATGTTTTAATATTGAAACCGCTCAAGCTTGAATCAAATTCCAATGCAACATTCTGTGCTTCAACACCATTCACCCGCAGCAAATTTGTGTGCAGTGAAAGCCGCTTTTCTAAACCACCATCACCCTGCAGAATGGACATTAAGCCAGACCCTTGCGCAAAATTGGCAAGGCCCCCTTGCATATAATTATCCAAATCTAAAAGCTTGGCATTCAAATGCAAATCAACAGCGGCCAAAGCGCCAAGCTGCACCGCAAGCGTTGCATCACCCGCAGCACTATCCATTTCATACTTCAAATCTTGCAGCGAGAAATGCTGGCCCGACCAATCAACATTGGATTGTGATTTGAAGCGGCCGCGCGCCCCAGTCCAATATTTCGTCAAGTTAGGTTTGCCTTCGGGCCACAGCCAGCCCACAAATGCCCTCGTATCATTGCTTTCAAAAGCCAATGTGCCGCCCATCTGAGCTGCAATGTCACCCGGAAATGCAACACCGCTAAATTTCATCCGGCTGCGGCCCGGAAGATTTGCCGAAAGCTCTTTAACACGAATGGCATTTTGCTCTGCGGCAATATTCACGTTGAGATTTTCGATTGTTTCACCAGCAGCTGAAACTGAAGCTACCTTCAGTGAAGCAGCCAAATCTAGAGTCTTCGGAAAATCTTTCATCAGGGTATTCAGCACCGCCATCACACCGCCAGCGCGCCACACGCGCAAAGATTGCGAACCCGCCAAGGCATCAAGATCAAGCCGCGGTGAATCCAATTGCACCGTGGCTTTCATGCCATTTTCAAAAGATGCTGAAGCAGAACCTTGAATCAGCGTTCCATTATCTTTCGTATCAGCCGGCGTAATTTGAATATCGCTGAGCCTAACATGATCAAAATTTGCATCCAAATTAGATTGCAACTGCAAGGGTTTAAACGTGCCCTCCAAACTTTCACGGCCATCGACAGTGACCACTGGTTCCAGTCGCAACTTTCCTTTCAAATTCTCTTCATGCAAATCACCATCAAAACTTAAAGCCGGCAATGTTCCGTCTTGCGGTTCCAGCCTCACACCGAAACTAAATGGCGCGCCTTGTTTATACACCCGGCTTGTGAACGAAATTGCAAGTGGAACTTCGCCTTGCCGCGCTGTGCCAAGAATGCGCCACGGACCTTCCACCACATTGGCAGACAATGTGGCGTTAAGCCGCGTGAACTCCATATCAAAGGAGTGGGCCTCATCTTGCAAATAAAGCTCGCCATCATTCACAATAATTTGGTCAAGCTTCACTTGGTCAAGCAGCTTTGACTCTTGCAAGGCTTGATCGGCTTGGAACAACCAGTTGAACTTGCCAGCCGCCTGCCGCCATAGGCTAACAACTGGATGATCGACAGTAATTGTTTCAACGCGAATTTCGCCAGCCATCAAGCCAGCAAGATTGAGCTGCATTGTAATGGTCTTTGCATCCACAATGGGAGCACCCACAAAGCCTTGTGGATTTGCCACGCTCACATCATTCAAAACCAAGCGCGGCCACGGGAACAAACGAGCGGAAATCTCTCCATTAATGGAGACATCGCGTCCGGTTATTTTTCGCCCATAGAGTTCAAGGTTATCGCGGTAAGAATTCCAATTCACCACAAAGGGTGCAGCCAAAGCCGCCGATAAAACCAACACCAGCACCAAACCAAAATAAAATATAGGAGATTTCCAAATGCTCATTATGATCCTGCGTTCTTGCCCGGGTTCATAATGTTATGCGGATCTAATGCCAATTTTATGGCACGCATTACATCCAAACCATTGCCATGTTCAAGCGCCAGATATTCGCGCTTGCCGGAACCAATGCCATGCTCGCCTGTGCAGGTTCCGCCCATGGCGAGTGCACGCTTGATCATCTGGGAGTAAACCGCTTTGACGCGAGCCACTTCATCAACGTCATCTCGATCACAAAACAACACCACATGAAAATTACCATCACCCACATGGCCGATGATAGGACCATAAATTTTATTGGTGTCCAAATCTTTCTGCGTTTCCACAACGCATTCGGCGAGGCGCGATATAGGAACGCACACGTCCGTGGCAATCGATTCTTCCTTGCCCGGCATTAACGACTTGGTGGCCCAAAACGCATCATGCCGCGCTTGCCAAAGCTTAGTGCGATCCTCTTCCTGCGTGGCCCACGAAAATTCTCCAGCACCAAACTCCGCCGCGATCTGAGTAAATGTTTCGGCCTGCTCTGCCACACCAGCTTCTGTCCCGTGAAATTCCACAAACAGCGTAGGCGCTTCTGCCAACGTCAATTTGGAATAGGCATTGATCGCTTTAATATGCTCAACATCCACAAGTTCAATACGCGCTATAGGAATGCCCATTTGAATGGTTTGAATGGCCGTGTTGCAACAGGCTTCAATGGATGGAAAAGAAACCACCCCCGCCTTCACCGCTTCTGGAATACCATGCACTTTCAAACCAACTTCAGTAATCACTCCCAGCGTGCCCTCGCTGCCGACCATAAGCCGTGTGAGATCATAACCGGCCGATGATTTCCGCGCCCGTGTGCCAGTTCGCACAATCTCACCATTGGCCATCACCACGGTAAGGCCCATTACATTGTCTTTCATGGTGCCATAGCGAACGGCATTGGTGCCCGAAGCCCGCGTGGCGGCCATGCCTGCGATAGTGGCATCAGCACCCGGATCAATCGGAAAGAACAAGCCCTTGTCGCGCAAAGCCACATTCAGTTGCTTGCGCGTGACACCTGCTTGCACCCGCACATCCATATCTTCGGCGTTCACTTCCAGAATCTGATTCATTTGAGAAAGATCAATGCAAACACCTCCATGCGGTGCTGTGAAATGCCCCTCCAGCGAACTGCCCGCCCCAAATGGAATAATCGGCACACCTTGTTTGGCGCAAATCTTCACAACCGCCTGAACTTCCAAAGTGGATTGCACAAAGGCCACAGCATCCGGCGCTGCTGCTGGGTTCCAAGTTTGGTCTTTGCCATGCTGTTCACGCACGATCATGGCGGTCGAAAGTCGGTCGCCCAGCAACGCCTTAAGTTCGGCAATGGCCTGCGCTGTGCTGTTTTTCAAAACTGGTGTATCCATGATTCCAAAACTAACACAACAAACAGGATTTACCATGCCCTCACCGTGGATTGGACA
>JANLPA010000004.1:0-6088 GCA_031366855.1 Hyphomicrobiales bacterium
TTAACCCCACGCCCACTGCCGAAAGGACTGGTGATTGTGGGGGCCAAGTCTGGGGCAGGGCGCACATCATTTCAATTGTTTGACACGCGAAAGCGCTTTGACTTTATTGAGGCGGAAAATCCACTTTGGGTCACTGTGAAATGCACCAACAGCTTTCCCAACCCTCTGTTTAACCCGTCGCTTTGGCGGCGGCCTGAAGAACCAGTGGACAATAGAGACGTCTCTCACCTGTGCCGAAGGCTGGCTGCCGTTGCCCATGCACTTAAAACGATACCGCGCCAAGCCCAGCGTTTAGCGCGCTGGAAGGCCAAGCGTGAGAACATGAAAAATCCAAAATTTACCTCGCCTTTGCGCCCCGGCTGGCCACCTGGCCACAGCGAAAAACCCAGAATGGAAATCGACCATATACTCACAGAATGTCACGGTCTGGCGTGCGATGCGCTCCGAGAAGAGTCTTCTTGACTGCACCACACAAAAGAGTGCGATTTCCCATAATTACGGTGCCAGTGCTGGACTGCACCCCATAGATGAGGCACGATAATTTCGGTTACAGGTAACCCAAGGAGGAAGACCTGTGCTGAAGAGAAGTAGCAAATCGAAGGGTGGCCAAATACCTACGGCCTTCAAATTGAAAGCGATAAAGCGTGTTGATCTCGGCGAAGGTGTGTTGCCTGTGGCGCGTGATTTGGGTGTGACGCGTAAAGCGCTTCATGACTGGATCAGAGCCTACAAGGCTTTCGGGCCTGAGGGCTTGAATCGCAAACGTGGCCCCAAGCCTGGGCGGCGGCGTTTGAAGTCCGTGCCTGATCTCATGCTCGACAAATCATCTGCACAACGCATTGCGGAGTTGGAACAGGTGATCGGGCGTCAGCAGGTCGAACTCGATTTTTTTCGGCAAGCCTTGCGCGCCTTGGAAGGGAAAGCCACGCAAGGCAAAACACCTCCCGCCTTGGGCAAGTCATCAAAGACATGACCGCTGCCAATCCTACCCTTGATGTGCAGCGGCTGTGCCATATCTCTGGCTTGTCGCGCGCGACTTATTACAGGCACTTTGCAGGTGAGGCTGATGGTCTTGACCATGCATTGCAGAATGCCATTCAACTGATCTGCCTGCGGCATAAATACTATGGCTATCGGCGCGTGACGGCGAGCTTGCGCAGGCAGGGCAGAACCGTAAATGCCAAGAAAGTTCTGAGGCTTATGCGGCAAGACAACCTCCTTGCTTTGCGTCGTAAACCCTTCCTTGTGCCGCCCTCTGGCAAACCTGAGGGCTTTGTCATCGTACCCAATCTGGTGCGTGGGCTGGTGCCTTCAGCGCCAGACCAAATCTGGGTGGCTGATATCACCTATGTGCATCTGGCCAAAAGCTTTGCCTATCTCGCGGTCATCCTTGATGCCTTCTCACGCAAGGCCGTGGGTTGGGCTTTGCAAAACAATCTTGATACGTCGCTTGCCATGGCGGCTCTTGAGCAAGCGCTTCGCCTGCGAAAGCCACCGAGTGGCAGCCTCATCCATCACTCGGATCGGGGTGTGCAATATGCCAGTCTCATCTATCGCCAACGCCTTGCCGATCACCAAGTGACGGTGAGCATGTCACGGCCCGGCAATCCCTTCGATAATGCCAAAGCCGAAAGCTTCATGAAAACCCTCAAAACCGAAGAGCTCAACGCCCGCAGCTTCAAATGTATTCAAGATGCACGCACCCGAATCGAAGATTTTATCGACAACATCTACAACAAAGAACGCCTGCACTCGGCTCTAGGATATCTCTCACCCCTTGAGTTCGAAGCAGCTTTCGCGCAAAGAAACTGAACATGAAAACCACTGTAACCGAAATTATCGTGTCTCATCTATGGGGTGCAGTCCAGTGCATTCTATTTCAGTGCATAGCTTCATACATGCCGCTCGACGTATCTGCTTTTGAACTTGCGCTGCCCACATTACTTGTTTAGGGATTACGGTGCCAGTGCATTTAACTGCAAGGCAGACGTCTTACAAATGCCGCTCTACATCACTGCTCTTGTGCAAGATTCTCACGATCTCGATACAATCTGCTTTCACGCGATAAATCAGAAGATGCGAACCCGCCAGAAATTTCAGATAGCCTTCGCGAATGTCGTCAATCTTACGTCCGAGATCGGGTTGCTTGGTCAAGAGTTGCAGTGTGGAGTTCAACGTTAGCAAATAAGTTTCTGCTTGATCGACATTCCACTGTTTAACTGAATATTCCCAAATTCCATCAAGGTCAGCTCGGGCTTGTGGGGTAAGTCGCAAATGCTTCATCACGCCACGCGGCGTTTGCTTGCGAGAAATTCATTCATATCAAAATCAGTTGCAAGACCACTTTGCTCGCCTTTAATGATGGCTGCGCGCAAGGCTTGAACTTTCAGCTCTTGCTCTTCCAGCAATCGCAAGCCAGCGCGCATCGCTTCACTTACCGAGGCAAAACGCCCATTCTTGATTTGCGTTTTTATGAACTTGTTCTGTTCTTTGCCAAGGACGACTGATGTGTTTTTTGTCATGATTTACTCCTAATTCCAAAATACCATTTATTGGTAATTCGAGCAAGTCTTGCAAAGCCCATATTTCTCCATTAGTTTTACGGCATCACATGAAAGACCTCCCCACCCTCACCAAGCGCACCTTACAAGCCCAAGTCATCGGGCCGATATTTGCTGAAATGGTGGCGCAGCTGGGGGAGGCTAAGGCTGCGGAGATTTTGGATGCGGCCATTCGCAAAGCTGCCATTGCTGAGGGGAAATCCTTTGCTGCCAAAGCGCCGGGTGGGGTTACTTCGATGGCGGATTTTATCAGGCTCTATGAATTGTGGACGGCTGATGGGGCGCTGGAAATGGAGGTGCTGGAAGCCAATGACACCACCTTCAATTTCAATATCACGCGTTGCAAATATGCCGAGACCTACAAAGACATGGGCCTAGGTAAGATTGGCCATTTGCTTTCGTGCAATCGTGATGGCACGTTTTGCGAAGGCTATGACCCTAAGATAAAGTTAGATCGCGCGCAGACGATTATGGAAGGGGCGAGTTGCTGCACGTTTAGGTATCGCTATGAGGAATAGTAGCCCGCGTTTTCTCACGCAGGAAAATATAAAGTCCAGATCCGATGATCAGTGCAGCACCAACCAAAGTTGAAGCTTGCGGAATATCACCCCAAATTATGAAGCCCATGCTGGTGGCCCAAATCAACGAACTATATGAAAACGGTGCCACCACGGAAGCGGGTGCAGCTTGCAGCGCCTTGATCAAACAGAGATGACTGAGGCAACCCACGAGGCCGCTGCCCACAAGTAGCAGCCAGCCAAACGCATCTGGCGTTGACCAATGCCATGGCAACAGAAAGCTTGTAACGAGTGCACCCACGGCGGCTGTAAAAAGCAAAGATGTGTAGGGCGAATCGTTGCGCAGACGGCGTGTGGAGATTTGATAACTTGCATTGCTGAGGGCTGCGGCCAGCAGGAAAAACACACCCGTGTTCAGTCCGATAACGCCAGTATCCCACACGCGGATTACAATGAGGGCACCGATGAATCCAAAAATAATGCCCGCCCAACGCCTGATGCCCACATGCTCACCCAATACGACGATCGAGAGTAGGGTCACTAAAATGGGGCTCATAAACATGATGGTGGTGCCGGTGGCCAAAGGCACAGTGCGAATGCCAGCGTTAAATAATCCAGTCGTCGTCATCAAAAAAACAGAACGCATCAACTGCACTTTGGGCATGTGGCTGATGGCCAGTTGCGGCAAGTTTCTTCCACACGCAATTGCTGCAAAAATTGAAGCAAAGAAAAATCGTGCCCAAGTGACTTCAACCAATGAGTAGATTTGGAGGCTGTATTTCATCACGGTATCGAGGGCGATGAATCCCACCATGGTTGCCAACATCCACAGAATGCCAGCCGTGCGATTTTCCGTTGGGGGCAATTCTATTATCCTAGCAGTGGAAATTCTGGCGCGTTCATCACATCACCATGTTGTAATGTTACGCCGCGAAATGGCGGGGAGGTGACAACGCCTTCGCGCCGTGCAAAACGAACATCATCGCCAAGCAGCCGCAATGAAAATGCGCGGCGTTGGCTGTTAGCACTGTTGTTTGCCGGAGCCCCGTGCAGAGTTTTATAATTGAAAGCCACCGCATCGCCAGGCTCCAAGGCCCAACCTAAAATATTATACTGATCACGATTGCCATTAATATCGGGCACGGTTTCGAGGCCATCATTTTCATTCAAGGGTGTTTTGTTAAAACGCTCCGGCCTGAAATATTTCCCCCAGCTTTGTGAGCCAGCAACAAATTCCAATGTGCGCTCGCGCGGCACCACATCGAGGGGCAGCCAAAGGCTCACAGTTTGATTGCCATCAACACAATAATAGGGTTGGTCTTGGTGCCAAGGTGTTGCAACATCGGCGGCGGCCTCTTTCACCAAAACATGTTCATGGAACAGCCGCACGGAATGGCTGCCCATCAATTGCTTGCCAATTGCAGCAGCATCAGAATTGAAAATAAAGTTGCGATATTCTGGAATGCGATCCCAATTGCAATAATCGCCGAAGAAGCGCCCGCCACCTTTTTCGCCGGTGTAGATTTTAACATCGGCGCTGGGTTCTGCCATGTTGCGCGCAATGCCAGTGCGCAAAATTTCCACCCAATCTTTGAATGCACCCTTGATTACGCAAGCGCCATCGCGGTTAAAGGCCTCAACTGTTTCTGGCGCTACGACAAAGGTTTTCAATTTATTTTTCCTTGCAACTGATCTTCAATATGAATGCGGATGATTTGTTCAAAACTCTCGTCAGCGACGAAGCCCAGTTCAATAGCGCGTTTTGGTGCGAAATTTTGCGGCCAGCCTGAGACAATTTTTTGAATAACTGGATCAGCTTCACGGCGAATGAGTTTAGCAGCACTTGATCCCGCCACCTTTGTCAAAGCTGCAATCTGTTCTGCCACTGTGCAGGAAAGACCCGGCATGGAGATGGCGCGCCGTGCGCCCAATTTTTTCAAATCAAGTGTGGCCCCGTGGATGAGCATATTCACCGCCGCACGCGGCGAAGCATGCCAGTGCCGCACGGAATCATCAACGGGCAGCACAGCCTCCAAGCCCACTAATGGCTCTCGAATGATATTGGAGAAAAATCCCGACGCGGCCTTGTTGGGTTTGCCGGGGCGCACGCAGACTGTTGGCATGCGCATTGCGATGCCATCTAAAATTCCACGCCTACTATAGTCGGAGATTAAAAGTTCGCAGATGGCTTTTTGGGTGCCATAGCTGGTGAGAGGTGCAGATAAAAATTCATCGTCAATTGCATTGGGAAAAGGGGTTCCAAAAACAGCAATGGACGACGTGAAAATAAGTTTTGGTTTATAATCTGATCCTTGCTGGCGAATTGCTTCTAACAGGTTGCGCGTGCCTTCTAAATTTATGCGGTAGCCTTTTTCAAAATCGGCTTCGGCTTCTCCGGAGACAATTGCCGCCAAATGGAAAATAACATCGGGCCGATCTTTAATTGCTGCAGCCGCTTGGCCCTCTGCTGCCAAATCAGACATTATAGTATCAATTGGAAAGTCTGTGTGCGGGGGCGGGGGCGGTAAAACCACATCGTGACGGGTGATTTTAGTGATATGTGATTCGCCAAGCTTGCCTTGGGTGCTAAGTTTTTGGATGAGTTGCCCCCCCAACATGCCGCCTGCACCAATTACTAAAATTTTCATGGATAGCTCAATTTATTGATTGTCATGATTATAAACACTAATTTCGTATTCGTACTATAGAACATCGTTGTACATAAATTTTTGCCCTGTTGTTATAGCTTTACTAAAATTAAATCATTTCCATTATCGAACTTGAAATGAGGAATGTGGTAGTTTCTTTGTCGAGAAGTGGGTGACACTTGAACTCCATTCTGGCAATTGGTGAAGGTTAAAAGCATGGCTTTAGGAAATTTGACGAACGCTCAGGTTATAGCTCAGTTGGATTCTGGTCCTAATTACCATTGGACAGGTTCCACTATCACTTATGCTTTTCCAACAAGCACAACAGGTATGTATGGTTCTACGGAGTTAACTGGGTTTT
>JANLPA010000044.1:0-6130 GCA_031366855.1 Hyphomicrobiales bacterium
TGCCTGAAACTTTGTTTCAGGTTTAAACTTTCCAACTCACCCTGAGGTGCCCTGCAAAGCAGGGCCTCGAAGGGCTGCGCGAAGTCTAAAAATGCTTCGAGGCTTTGCGAGACGCAAAACACCTCAGCAGCATGAGGAGAATGACTACCCAACAAAAGCCCGCTCAACCACGAAATTACCGGGCTGATGGTTGGAGCCTTCGGTGAAACCCTTAGGCTCAAGCATTTCGCGGATGTTTTTGATCATGCCCATGGAACCGCACATCATAATGCGATCATGCTCTGGATCAAAAGTCGTTGTGCCTAGGCTCGCAAAAAATTCGCCAGACTCAATCAGCGTGGTAATGCGGCCATTGTGCTGGCTTGCTTCGCGGGTGGTGGAGGCAAAATGCTTTAAGCGCTGCGTTGCCTCTTCGCCCACCAAAGGATCGTCCTTGGTGGCTGCCACTGAATCAAAACCATATTGCAGTTCAGCTTTGCTGCGGCAGGTGTGGGTGAGAATGAGTTCACCAAATTTTTCATAAGTTTCAGGATCGCGGATGAGCGAGACGAAGGGCGCAATGCCCGTTCCCGTTGAAAGCATGAACAAACGTTTGCCCGGCAGCAAGGCATCATTGACCAAAGTGCCGGTGGTTTTTTGGCGGAGCCAAATGGTGTCACCGGGTTGAATTTTTTGCAGGCGTTCTGTCAGCGGGCCTTCTTCCACTTTGATCGAAAAAAATTCCAAGCTTTCATCCCAAGCCGGGCTGGCAATAGAATAGGCGCGCATCAAGGGTTTGCCCTCCTCTGGCAGCCCCAGCATCACAAATTCGCCAGAGCGAAAGCGCAAAGATTGCGGTCTCGTGATGCGGAAGCGAAACAGGCGGTCCGTGTAATGTTGAACATCGGTTACGCACTCGGCATAAAGGCCAGATGGGAGAATTGAAGACATAGCGACCAGATTCCTAAATCTAAACGTTCTTTATAACGAACGCTATGTATCTTATGTAAAACGGCTTGGCAAGGGTGAAATTGCGGACTTTGGCGAGTTGCCCATCGAAAGCGATGAGTCTATGGTTGCTCAAATCTTAATTGGAGGAAGCCGATGAGACTGTTCGCAAAAATTGCGCTAAGTGCAGTGGTAAGCTCAATTTTTGCATCAGGTGCAGTTGCAACACAATGCGGCTCAACCGCTGGTGGGTTCTCGGCATGGAAATCGGAATTTGCGGGTGAAGCCAAAGCCGCTGGCATTAAAGTGCGCGGGCTTTCAGCGCTGGCTGGCACATCCTATGCCACCGGAACCATTTATGCCGACCGCCACCAGAAAAGTTTCAAGCTTTCACTTTCGGCCTTTATGGCCAAGCGCGGGGCTGCTGCCATTGTGTCGCGCGGGCGAGGGCTGAAGAAAGCCAATGCCGCATTATTTGCTTCCATTGAAGCTAAATATGGCGTGCCAGCTGGCCCATTGATTGCCATTTGGGGCATGGAAACTGGGTTTGGTGCGGTGATGGGAAATCAAAACACCATCTCAGCCGTTGCCACTTTGGCTTATGATTGCAGGCGCACAGATTATTTCACCGATCAACTTTTGGCGGCGTTGAAGCTCATTGATCGCGGCACCATTTCAGCGTCCTCCAAAGGGGCCATGCACGGTGAAGTGGGGCAAACGCAATTCTTGCCCAAGAACATTTTGCTTTATGGTGTTGGCGGCAGCTTGACTGGCAAGGCCGCAGCTCTTGCTTCAACTGCGAATTATCTGCGTGGCCATGGCTGGGTTGCAGGCGAAGGCTATCAACCGGGGCAAGCAAATTTTGGTGCCATTCAAGGCTGGAATGCCGCCACGGTTTATCAAAAAGCCATTGCCATTATCGGGAAACAGATTGACGGTTAGGAGCAGCGCTCTTTTGCAATGACCTGAGATAAATAAGCCCAGCCACGGCAAGGCCAACAACAAGTGTTATTAAAGCTGGGCGCAAGCCATGGGCCACTGAGAAATTGGCCATAAATACCCGCATGGGCTTAATGCCTGTGGCCAAGCCATACCAGGCATATTCAAGAGCAGCGGTGAGCAGGCAAGCAATGCCAGCAGCAATTATGATTTTCACGGGTGTTAAGGTGATGCGGCGCCAGATCATGACGCGCAACACCATGGCCAGAATGAACAGGCCAGCGGTCCACGTGGCAGAGGCCACGTCAATTTTTGATTGCAGGAAATAATGGAACAGTCCGAGTACGGCCAAGCCATACGAAATTCTGTGCAAGCGTTTCCAATTCTGGCCCAATTTACGCACAGCGGAATCGAAAGAGGTTGCGGCCAAAGCACTAAGACCGAGCAGTGCTATAAAACCAATAGTGAGATAAAAGCGGTGGATGATTTCCGACACAAGAAACCCCAGATCAAATTTCACACTCACAATGTAGAGAGTGAAATGTGTCAGAGCATAGGCAAAGCTTGTAACGCCCAACATGCGGCGGATGAGGGCGATCTTCGTGTAATTTAGCATGCGCTGCAATGGCGTGAGGGCTAAGGTTAGTACCAAAAAGCGCACGGCCCAGTCACCTATCAAGCGCAACGCAATTTTAACCGAAAGAGGTTGCAAAGCGCCCGTGTAAAACCAATAAGCAATGACCACAGCCGGGGCGATTGCCACCAGCAGTGTGGTGGCTTTGAGGGGCGACAGCCGCCCTTGGCGGTCATTCCAAATCATGTTCATGGTGGTCTGCGTATCAGCAAATGCGCGAACTGTCAGCACACGGCTGATCACAGATTCGCTATAATCCGCGAGTGTTTTTAGAGTTGGAAAATTTTGATTTGACAAACATACTAACCGGTTGGTATGTTTTGATGATGGACTTGCAAAAACCTGGGACCAAAACCAAATTACTCGGAGCAGCGCTGCAGCTGGTCCGTCAAAATGGTTATGACGCAACCAGTGTCGATGATCTGTGTCGCGCGGCAAACGTCACCAAAGGCGCTTTCTTTCATCACTTCAAAAGCAAAGAGGCCTTGGCTGTAGCTGCGACTGAATTTTGGACGCTTGTGACAGGCGAGGTTTTTGCCTTAGCAGAATATCATCACTATGACGACCCACTGGATCAATTGATTGCTTATATTGATTTTCGGGCCCAGCTTTTGGAAGGGCTTAGCCTGCCGGAATGCACGTGTTTGCTAGGCACCATGGCACAGGAAAAATATGAGTCTAATCCCGCCATTCGCGAGGCCTGCTATGTTGGCATTGTCACGCATGCTGATCAGGTGGCAGCCATGATCATTGCTGCAAAGGCCAAACACGCGCCGCGCGCCACATGGTCAGCCGAAAGTTTGGCTTTGCATACGCAGGCCGTTATTCAGGGCGGGTTCATTTTGGCTAAAGCGGGCAATGACGTGGCGCTTGCGGCTGACAGCATCCGGCATTTGCGACGCTACATTGAACTTTTATTTCATCATGCAAAGGAGGAGTAATATGCAAAATCCATTTATCTGGCACGATCTTATGACGAGCGATGTGGAGGCCGCCAAAAAATTCTATGGCGCCGTAGTGGGCTGGACCTTTGAGGCGCAAATGCCGGACTATCATGTGGCCCAAACCAATGGTGTTGGCATGGGCGGCATTATGGCCACGCCCGAAAATTTAAAAGGCATGCCGCCATTTTGGGCTGGCTATATTTATGTGACAGATGTGGATGCAACAGCTGCCAAAATTAAAAAACTTGGCGGCAAAATTCACCGTGAGCCATGGGATGTGCCGCATGTGGCGCGCATGGCTGTGGTGGGTGATCCGACGGGCGCTAACTTCAACATTATGCAGCCGTTTCCGCGCGAGGGTGGAGGTTTGCCGCCTTCCACCGCAATGGGGGCTGTGGGTTGGAATGAAGCCCATGTGGGCGAACTTGATGCGGCATGGAATTTCTATGCTGATGTGTTCGGCTGGACCAAAGGCACGGTGATGCCCATGGGTGACTTGGGCGATTATGTGGTGTTTCAGATTGCCGGCAAAGATATTGGCGGCATGATGAAGCAACAAGAGATGCTGCCCATGCCAATGTGGCTTTATTACTTTAATGTTGATGGAATTGATGCAGCGGTTGCGCGCATCATCAAGGCTGGCGGCAAAATTACGATGGGGCCACACCAAGTGCCCGGCGGGCAATGGATTGTATCTGCCTTTGATCCGCAAGGCGGAAGTTTTCAACTGCTCAGTGCTACAAAATAGGAGTTCGTTATGCCCTACACACTTAATTTCCACCGCGTTCTAAAAGCCCCGCCGTCACGCGTTTATAAAGCCTTTCTTGATCCCGCAGCTTCGGCCAAATGGCTGCCACCTGCGGGCTACACCTGCACCGTTGATCACATGGATGCAAAAGTGGGTGGCACATTCCGCATGAAGTTTACGGAGTTTGATTCAGGCGGCAGTAATGCATTCGGCGGGACCTATTTGGAACTCATACCAAATGAGAAGCTGCGCTACACGGATAAGTTTGATGATCCAAATTTAGCGAGCGAAATTGTCGTGACCATTATTTTGAAAAAAGTATCCTGCGGCACGGACATGACAATCGAGCAAGCGGGCGTGCCCGACATTATCCCCGTGGAAATGTGTCACTTAGGCTGGCAAGATTCGCTTAAACAACTGGCGCAATTTGTGGAGACCGGAGCATTGTGATGGGTGCTATGATGCAGATGCGAAAATTTGATATTGCAAAACTTGAAGAAGCTGCACGTGGCTGAAGTCTTGGTGGAGAATTAATTATGGATACAAAATCAATGCCCTTATGGGCGATCATTCTTAGTGCTGTTCTTTTTTTATGGAGTCTTGGTGGCTTGTGGTCATTCTATTCTGCGGCAATAATGTCACCAGAAATGATGGCGCAATTGCCGCAAGCCCAACAAGATGCATGGAATACAATGCCAAAATTTATCTGGATAGATTTTTTGGTTGCAGTTGTTACAGGAAGTGCAGGTGCAGCGGGGCTTTTGCTGCGCAAATCTTGGGCGGGCATTGCCTATTTGATCAGTCTTATCGCCATCGTCATTCAGTTTGGATACGTGTTTTTGCTCACACCAATTCTGAGTACAATTGGGTCAAGTGCCATAATTTTTCCTGCCGTTATTTTCATTATTGGCATTGCTGCTTGGCTGCTTGCCCGCAAGTGGAGTGCTGTGGGCTGGCTTAGTTGATCAACCCCGGCGCTTCATAGCCGGTGCGCTCCACATATTCCGTGTAGCCACCGCCATATTGGTGGATGCCTTCGGGGGTTAATTCCAAAACGCGGTTTGAAAGGGCTGCGAGAAAGTGGCGGTCATGCGAAACAAACAGCATAGTGCCTTCATATTCAGCGAGCGCCTTGATCAACATTTCTTTGGTGAAGAGATCCAAATGGTTGGTCGGCTCATCGAGCACCAAGAAATTCGGCGGATCGAACAACATCCGCGCCATCACAAGTCGGGCCTTTTCACCGCCGGACAGCACGCGGCATTTTTTCTCAACATCATCACCAGAGAAACCGAACGCCCCTGCAAGATTGCGTAAGGAACCTTGAGTGGCTTGCGGGAAGGCGTGCTCCAATGATTCAAAAACTGAATGTTCGCCATCCAATAATTCCATCGCATGTTGGGCGAAGTAACCCATCTTCACGGATGCGCCAACGCTGACTTTGCCTTGATCAGGCTCGGCAGAGCCTGCAATCAATTTGAGCAACGTAGATTTGCCAGCACCGTTAACGCCCATAATGCACCAGCGTTCTTTGCGGCGAATTTGGAAATCCAAATCCGCATAAATCTGCTTGGCGCCGTAACCTTTATGCACGTTGCTCAAGCTAACTACATCTTCGCCTGATCGCGGTGCAGGCGCAAAATCAAACGCCACAGAAACGCGGCGCTTGGGCGGTTCTACGCGGTCAATCTTTTCCAATTTCTTCACGCGGCTTTGCACTTGTGCGGCGTGTGAAGCGCGCGCCTTGAAGCGAGCGATGAAATTTAATTCTTTAGCCAACATCGCCTGTTGGCGCTCAAAAGAAGCTTGCTGTTGCTTTTCAGCAAGGGCGCGTTGGGCTTCATAAAATTCATAATCGCCGGAATAAGATGTGAGTTCGCCACCATCAATTTCCACAATCTTGGTCACGATGCGATTCATAAATTCGCGGTCGTGTGA
>JANLPA010000086.1:0-13074 GCA_031366855.1 Hyphomicrobiales bacterium
GGCTCGTCTCATTTATGCACTATGATCTCGGATATATCGATCTCGAACAAAAGACCTTGCAACCAATCGACAATCCCTTCGGCCTAGGATTGTCACCTATGTCTTAGGTACAATCTGTTACCTATGTGTCCAGACTATACAAGTGAGTGATTGGTCGGAGCGACAGGATTCGAACCTGCGACCCCTAGTCCCCCAGACTAGTGCGCTACCGGGCTGCGCTACGCTCCGACTTCTCGTGCCGTGTAGCACACGTCTCTCGCAAAGGCCAAGTTTAAAGCGATTTCGTTTTGGAGTTATGTTTGAGCACCCAAAATATATCGCCACGCCTGCCCGTTAAAATTTGGGCGTGGGCGGCCAGCATGATGCTCCACACCAGTTCCGCAACAATAACGGCATAGCCAATGCCCTGTATCCCAAAAATTCTCACACCAAAAATTGCACCGGCTATCAAGAATACCACAGCAACAAGGCATGCACTTGCGGTTCGTGCCTGATAGCCCGCAATTGAAAGCAGCTGCTGGTTCATGCCGCTAAATGCACGGATAGATTGGCCGATCATCAGCGCAATTAAAAGCGGCCATCCACTGATGTAAGCTTTGCCAAAAATTGCCAGTGCCCAATGGCCAAAAAGTAATGCCCCCAACAAGGCCGCCGCAATTGTCGCTATAGTCATCAGGTTCAAACGCAGCAGCAGGTTTTGCGCTTGAGTGTGATCGCGTTTGGTTAAGGCGGCCGTTAGATCTGGCAAAATCAATTGCTGGGCCACTTGAATCACAAAGCCAGCCATGGCCGCAAGGCGCACCGCCACGGCAACAGACGCCAGCTCATTGCTGGACAAAAGCAGGCCCGCCACCATGGTTACGATATCAGCAAATGAGGTTGCAACGGCAGCAACAATAGCCAGTGACATGGCACGCGGGCGTAGGGCCGCGGTGAGTTTTGAGTTTGCATATTTTAAGTCTGACAGAAGCGCACCATCGCGGCCCAGCAATACGGCTTGGATGATATTGCTGAGATGCAGACAGACCACAAATGCCAACAAGGCATGGACGACCGAGAGGTGAAACCCAGCTCTTTCAAGGGTCAAAACATAGCCAAGCAAAAGCACAGGCCGCAGCAAGAAATCTGGCATGTATGAAAGTGAAAACTTGCGCTGTGAATTGGCCACCGCACTGTCATAACGCATGAGCATTGATGCAGGAGCGGCCAAGCACCCAAACAGCAGTGCGAGGTGGACGGCAGTGGTTTGTGGCCATAAATATGATACCGCCAATGCGACAGCACAAATTACTACATAGGCAATCGCTCCATCATGCAAAAATGCGGCATGAAAGGCGCGGATGATTTTTTGGTGCCCCAGTGTTGCAAAGCGCGGCAATTGTGTGAGGGCCAGCCATGGATAGCCGACGGTCGCCACAAGGCCGAAAAATGCGGCGGTGCTCATGCCCAGAAAAATAACCCCCACTTCTTGGGGCAGAAACAATCGCGCAAAAAGAATTTGGCTGAGGAGATTGAGAACAGCACCGCCCACGCGGATGCCAACCAACCCCACCATCATGCCAAACATGCGAGAAAGGGTCATGCTGCTAGCCTAATTTTAGGGGCCTTCACTTGGTCGCAGGATCAAGCAACTTGCGCGCATCGGTCAAATCTCTCAGTGCCAGTTTTAAAGCATCTGATTGTGCGGCTGAAAGTTTATGAATGATTTTTGGTGCTGCATCCAAATCGCGAGCCAATGGCGCACGGCCCGGCGCTGGTGCGCCTGCGCGTGGTGCAGCTTTAGCGGTGCCCGGAGGTGGTGCACCCTCTTTGGCCAGATCGCTTTTGCGCGGCATAACTTCGCCACGGCCAATGCCCACGACATAAGCTGCATTCTCTTCTTTCAGAATGCGCTGCACACCGCGAATGGTGTAGCCTTGCGAATACAGCAGCGTGTAAATGCCTTTGAGCAATTCAATATCAGTTGGACGATAATAGCGCCGCCCACCAGCCCGCTTCATCGGCTTTATTTGCGCAAAACGCGTCTCCCAGAATCGCAAAACATGCTGTGGAACATTCAGCTCTTCAGCCGCTTCGCTGATGGTCCGAAATGCATCAGGTGATTTTTCCAATTGTCGCCCCTTTATCCCTAAACAGGGATCAATCTTCGTCGCCCGGCTCTAATCCATTGATAATGTTTTTCATAACCTGACTGGGTCTGAACACCAAAACCCGGCGTGGTGTAATTGGAACTTCCTCGCCGGTTTTTGGATTGCGGCCCATGCGCGCGCGCTTGCTGCGCACCATGAATGTGCCGAACGACGAAAGCTTAACTGAATGCCCTTCAGTCAAAGAATCCGAAATCAAATCCAAAACAGTGTTGACCATATCAGCTGATTCTGTACGCGATAGGCCGATATCGCTGTGAACAACTTCCGTTAAATCGGCGCGTGTCAGAGTTTTGTTACTCATGGGAGCCTCTTTTTAATTTGTGCCAGTGTATGTGGCTTGTTGGTTTTGGTCAATACAAGATTCTTGCTATCTCAATAGCTTAGAACGGTATCTTAATAGCGAAGCAGTGCTGCACCCCAAGTAAACCCGCCACCCATGGCTTCAATCAGCACGAGTTGTCCGCGCTTGATGCGACCATCGCGCACGGCTTCATCAAATGCCAATGGAATGGACGCGGCTGAGGTGTTGCCATGCTTATCCAAGGTGATGACAATGCGGCTTTCATCAAGGCCCAGTTTTTTGGCCGTGCCTTCCAAAATGCGGCGGTTGGCTTGGTGGGGTACAATCCAATCGACGTCAGTTGGTTTGATGTTGGCGAGTGTGGCAACCTCATCCATTACCGAAGCAATGTTGGTTACGGCATGCTTGAAAACTTCACGACCTTCCATGCGCAGGTGGCCGATAGACTTCGTAGTAGAAACACCACCATCGACATAGAGCTTGTTATTATAGCGCCCATCGGAATGGATTTTCGATGCAAGAATTCCGGTGTCTTCATTGCTGCCTTGGCCTTCGATTGCCTCAAGCACGCAAGCCCCGGCTCCATCGCCAAAGAGCACACAAGTTGCACGGTCGGTCCAATCTAAAATGCGCGAGAATGTCTCAGCACCTATGACCAATGCAGTTTTGAATTGTCCGGTCTTCAACAAAGCATCAGCCGTGGTGAGCGCAAACACAAAACCAGAGCACACAGCCTGCACGTCGAATGCGGCACCTTTGAGCATGCCAAGATCAGCTTGCACCATGGTAGCGGTGGCGGGAAATGTATTGTCTGGTGTTGATGTGGCAACAATGATCAAGTCAATTTGGCTTGCTGTCATATTGGCATGGGTCAAAGCTTTTTGGGCTGCGGCCACCGCGAGAGTTCTGGTGGTTTCGCCTTCACCTGCAATGTGGCGGGCCTTGATGCCGGTGCGTTCAACAATCCACTCATCACTGGTATCGACAATTTTAGCCATATCGGCGTTGGTCATAATACGGGCCGGCAAAGCAGAACCGATACCTCTTATTGCGGATCTAATCATACGCTTACCTTACTCCGCTGCTTTGGTGTGTTGAGAAAGTACACTGTTTACGGCCTCAACATCGCTCGCAATTTTTGCAATCAAACCATTATTGACCATATCGACGGCAACATCGATTGCCGTGGCAAAGCCCAGAGAATCCGTGCCGCCATGGCTTTTCACAACCACACCATTTAGGCCCAGAAACACGCCGCCATTGTGTTTGCGCGGGTCCATGCGTTCACGCAAGGCAGCAAATGCACCTCGCGCAAAAAAAGCACCAAGCTTTGCCATCAAGCTTGATGCGATGGCCGTGCGTAAAAACGTGGTAACCATTTTGGCTGTGCCTTCAGCCGTTTTCAAGGCCACATTGCCAGTGAAGCCTTCAGTGACAACAACATCGGCTGTGCCCTTGCCTATGTCATCACCTTCAACAAACCCGATATAGTTCAACGGCAATTTAAGTTCGCGAAGCAAGCGCCCGGCTTCGCGCACCTCTTCATTGCCTTTCACTTCCTCAACACCGATGTTGAGCAAGCCAACCGACGGCTCGTCCTTGCCAAACAGGCAACTGGCCATGGCTTCGCCCATAATGGCAAATTCAATAAGCTGGCGCGCATCTGCACCCACTGTAGCACCCAGATCTAAAACCACAGTTTCACCACGTATGGTTGGCCAGATGGCAGCAATGGCGGGCCGTTCAATGCCGGGTAAAGTGCGCAAAATGAAACGCGACATAGCCATGAGTGCACCCGTGTTGCCAGCCGACACAACGGCTGCGGCCTCGCCACTTTCCACAGCAGCAATTGAATGCCACATGCCACTTTTATTGCGGCCGCGGCGAAGCGCTTGGCTTGGCTTATCATCCATGGCGATGGCCACATCAGAATGGCGTATGCTTGATTGGGATTTTAATTTAGGGTGCTGTTCAAGCAAAGGCGCAATGCGTGCCTCATCACCAAAAAAAATGATTTTCAAATTAGGATGACGCTGTACAGCAAGCGCAGCGCCGGGAATTACAATTTCCGGACCCTTATCACCGCCCATAGCATCAAGGGCTAGAGTGAAGTCTTGTTTCTTCAAAATCTGGAATTCCCATTATTTATCTTAGACGACAAGATAAAGGCTTGTAGCATTGAGACAACTGTTTATTTTTTGATGGGCTAAAATGCCCTTCTATTCATCATTCTTGGTCAATTTGCTTAAATTAGCAAATGGTGAGGGCTTAAGTTCTATCACTTCTGCCGAATCGTCTGCTGCTTCTGCGAAAGCTTCACCAGGCTTGCGCGGATAGGCATTTAGCTCCAGCGCCACAGCTTCGGCCACCAATTCACCCAAATCAATTTCACCATTTTCTATCGGGTCCACATCATCTTCAGACGCATCGACGATCATTTTTTGTGGAAGAAAATAGCGCTCCACTTCAAAATTGGCTGAGCTGCGAAATGTTTCGAGGCTTACAACCGAAACCTGTTCAATTTCAGCAGTCACTTTACCTGTCACTTTTACCCCGCCACCGCGCCAAGGCATGGCGATGAGATGGGCTTTAAGGCTATGCAGAGCCGGCAAATCAAAACGTTGGGCCAGCGCTAAAAGCTCCTTGGGTTCGGCGGCAAACACTTCATGCGAGCCTTTGCGCGGCACACGGTCTGTGAGCAGCGGCCTTGAAAACTCCAGTTCTGCTGCAGGAGATTTTTTCATGCGAATTCCATTTTTGCTTGCAGAATATTTTGCCGAGACTGCGCAGCCAACTTGGTGCTGCTGGCTGCCACCCATTTGGTCAAAGCAACAGCGTGCGGAGATGGCGTGCCGCCATAAACGTTGCGTTCCAAAGCCTCAACCCATTGGGCTTCACCCTGCTCACTGGCATTTTGATAGGCATTTATGCGGCCATAAAGCGCCTCAGCCATTTTGCGCACCTTTTTGCCCACGCTTAAATCGCCCACGCCAATTTCTCGCAGTGAACGATCCATATCCATGAAGAAATAGTCTGTGAGGTTCTGGCGGAATTTTTCGTCCTCGCCTTTCATGCGATCCAAAACCAAAAACAAATGCAACACAATCATATCGAAGCGGCCATCAAGCGTGTCTGGCACACCCAAATCTGCATAAAACCTCGGTTGCCGTGCCGATGCCACAATCGCATCATAGACAGCGGCAATCGGATTGGCTTTGCGACCAAACAAGCGCCGGAGGATCAATGGCTTGCCCTCCTGCTTGGTTCGATGCAAAAGGCGTAAGATTTTGATTTGTGGAAGAGACGATTGAGCATGAATGTTTCGAGACGATTTGGCCTTGTTGCAATTGCGCTGGTTATGGCTGGATGTACGCCAGAGATCAACCATCGTGGCTATATTGCCAAACAAGGCGCATTTAGCCAGCTTTCCGAAGGCATGAGCAAGAGCGAGGTGGAAGGCATTCTCGGCTCTCCGTCCACCACTGCTTCAATCAATTTTCAAGGTGACAGCTACTATTATATCACCAGCACCACCCAAGGCCGCGCTTTCTTAGCGCCTGTAGAAACCAACCGCGAAGTGATTGCCGTACGTTTTAACAAGGCCGATCAAGTTGAAGGCATGGCACAATATGGTTTGGCAGATGGTAAAATTATTAACATCAACTCCCGCAAAACTTTGATCGCTGGCAATGAATTCTCCATCTTGCGTGAAATTTTCGCTGGCAAAGGTGCAGCGCCAACGGACTTGCTGAAAAAGCGGCTTTAGTTTAACCGCCGCATCATGCAGACAAAGGTTTTTGTTCAAAATCCACTGCGCGGCGTTGTGCTTGTGCTTGTCGCTGTTTTTGTTTTTGCGGGAATGGATGCCACAGGCAAACATTTGGCCCAGCATTTTCCAGTCCCGATGTTTTTGGCCGCGCGATATATTGTGAACCTGCTTCTGCTGATTTTAATTTTTGCACCCAAACATGGCTGGGCACTGGTTCATATGCAACGCAAATGGCTGGTGCTATTGCGCGGCTTGGCTTTGGCTTCCTCATCGCTGTGTGCAGGTTTTGCGTTGAAGGCCATGCCCGTGGCTGAAACCACAGCGATTATCTATCTCGCTCCTTTTGGGGTTATGTTGCTGTCTGGCCCGTTCTTAAATGAGCAGGTGCGGCTTTCGGGTTGGATTGCCACGGCAATTGGATTTATTGGGTTGCTGCTCATCGTGCGGCCCGGCAGCGGGCTTTCTCCCACCGGCGTGATGTGGGGTTTGCTGACGATTGGTGGCACCATTATTTATCACCTGTTATCGCGGCTGCTGGCCAAGACCGAAACAACCAAGGCCCTGTTGTTTCACACGGCTTTGGTGGGTTCAATTATTTTTGGCGCAATGCTGCCATGGAACTGGCCCACAGAAATGCTGCACGGTTTGGATGCAGTACTTATTCTGGCGCTCGGTGTTTTGTCGATGGTGGGACATTTTCTATTCACCGCAGCCTATCGTGATGCGCCCGCCTCCCTGCTCACGCCGGTCAACTATATGCACCTTGCTTGGGCAGCACTCTTGGGTTGGCTTGTGTTTGATCATATCCCAGATCATTTAAGCATGATCGGCATAGTGCTGGTTGCTGCTGCTGGTGCGGGCAATGCGCTGTGGAACCATTTTAAGAAATCGACAGTGGCGGTTGTTGAGCCGGAAGAAGTTTAAAATTGGCAAGTTTGACGGCTAGCCATATTATGAAAACCACTGTTCAAATTCCTGATGCGCTTTTGGCGGATGTCCAAAAAATTGCTGCTAAAAATAAGACCACATTCCGCGCCTTGGTGCAGGAAGGATTGCTGCATGTTGTTGAGCAAGATCAGAAGAAACGAAAACCGTTTAAGATGAAAGATATGTCGGTGGGCCCGAAAAAGATCAACGAAAAGCTTGTCGGACTTCAATGGGAAGATATTATTGATTTGGCTTACGGAGATCGCGGCTGATAGCGTTAGATACCAATATCTTGGCTTATGCCCATCGCCGCGACTCGCCCCAACACGCCGCGGCCTTCCATGTGCTCAAATTATTTTGTGAAGGTGAAGCGAATTGGGGAATACCGTGGCCCTGCATTCATGAATTTATAGGCGTTGTAACAAATGACAAGGCCTATCCACCAGCATCAACCACAAAAGAAGCCTTTGCGCAAATCGAAGTCTGGATGAGCAGCGGCAATTTAAAATTCCTCGGCGATGGTCCAAGCCATTTGCACACGCTTAAAGTTCTTGCGTTGGAAGGCGAAGTGAAGTCAGCAAAAATTCACGACGCCCGCATTGCTGCAATTTGTTTGCAGCATGGGGTGAGTGAATTGTGGACAGCAGACCGAGATTTTTCACGCTTTCCAAAGTTAAAGACGCGGAACCCACTGTTGGGGTGAGGCTACCAATTAAAGGCAACGTTACCCAATATCTGTGCTTTATTCGGGCGACGTTTGAGAAGGCTGTGAGTGAGAAGTGAAAACATGCTTTTACAAAAATTTAATCGGAACCTATAATTATATGATGCGCACCAAAACATTCCAAAATTTGAAAGTCATCATGATCGCTTTTGCGTTCTTGTTGTCGGTTGCATTTCCTGCGCAGATGGCGGCGGCTGAAGACTTCACCGCGAATTCTACTCCCATCACAATGAGCGATGCCACGAAATGTGCGGCTTGTGCCGATGTCGCTATGAAAAGCAAAATGACGGTGTGTGCTCAAACGCAATGTGCGTGTTTAATGTTTTCAACTGTCGGCGAATGTAGAATGTTGAACTTGGATACCGTCACATTTTGGAAAACTGATTCTAATAAGCTTTTTGCACATGTTTCAGCACCACCAACCCAACCAATCTAGATCAATCCTTCATCATTTGTATCTGACCTTTCTCACCAACGTCTGTTGTTTGAGAAACATGAGGTCGTTTAACCAAATTCAATTTGATCAAGGAATATAATTATGAAAAATTCGTTTTACCATATGCTTATTGGCGCGTTGGCTGTGGGAGCAATAATCACTCACGCCTCAGCAGAGTCGCTCAAGAACCTTGCCACCCAAACGCACTATCATGGTATAGCCTTTTCTCAATCTGGTTCAGCAGTTTTATTGCTGGCCAGTCACCATGGGGTTTTTGCAGTAGATAAGAATGGAGATGCCAAACGCGTCTCGCTTGTGCAAGACTTCATGGGGTTCTCACCCAGCATTGCGGCCCCACTCACTTATTTTGCCAGCGGGCACCCTACCAGCGGTGGCAATGCTGGCTTTCTCAAATCTATCGATGGTGGGGCAACTTGGACGCAAATCTCTAAGGGCGTGAACGGCCCCGTTGATTTTCATCAAATGGATGTGAGCCCGGCAACCCCGCAAACCATCTATGGCAATTATGGTGGCCTACAAGTTAGCCATGATGGTGGTAACTCTTGGGCTGCTTCTGGTGCTGCACCTGAAGGTCTGATTGCAATTGCCGCATCAAGCGTTACAGAGGCAATGGTTTATGCTGCAACGAAGAATGGTTTACAAAAAACGATTGACGGTGGAGCGACTTGGCTACCATCGGCCTTTGCTGGAGAAATCGTGAGTATGGTGAAAACTGAAGCTGATGGTTCAGTGTTTGCCTTTGTCGTCGGTCGTGGCCTGATGAAAGCGAATGAAAAAACTGCTACTGATTGGACGTTGCTGGCCAATAGTTTTGGCGATGCAGTGCCTTTGCATTTGGCAATTGACGGAGCAGACAGCAAACACCTTGCACTGACCACACAGAATAATGATGTGCTCGAAAGCCATGATGCCGGCGTTTCTTGGGCAGCATTTGCTGGCTCAAACTAACGAAGGAAAAGACCCGTTGCGATTATTTCGCAGCGGGTCGCAATTGTTCCATCATTCACCTTGCGCAATGATTTAATTCAATCGTCACATGCGAAAGGCCAAGGCTGCTGAGGCGCAATTTATATTCGTCGGCTTGCCTTTGCTCATGGGTGATAACTGATACTATTGCTGCAAGACGGCCGGGGGCCACATGCCATAAATGCAAATCAGCAATCTGGCTATCGCCATCGCTTTCAATTTTGCTTTGAATGTCTTGCAAGATGGACGTTGAGGGGTGCCTATCAAGCAACATCTCCATTGCGTTCTTGAGGAGAGACAATGACCATTGCGCAATGATGACGGCACCGATGATGCCCACCAGCGGATCCATGATGGTCCAATTTAGATATTTGCCCGCAAGCAACGCCAGAATTGCCAACACCGATGTCATCGCATCGACAACCACATGAGCATAGGCCGCTTTCATATTATGGTCATGTTCATGGCCGTGGCCATCACCATGAGAGTGTTCGCCGCCCACATGCAGCAGCCGGATGGAGAGAAGATTTACGCACAGGCCAATGAAGGCCACGGGAATGGCCTGATTATATGAAATTTGTTCTGCGCCGAATAACGCGCGCAGTGAATCACCAAACACAAAAAGTGCCACGAAGGCCAGAATCAACGCGCTTGAATAACTGCCAAGCGCCTGAACTTTACCAGTGCCAAAAGTATATGCGGTGCTTTTGGCGTGAAGCCGCGCATAGCGATAAGCGAAATAGCCTATGCCCAGTGCAGCCGCATGGGTGGACATGTGCCAGCCATCGGCAAACAGGGCGATGGAGTTGAACATCCAACCCGCAGCAATTTCAACAATAGTCATGGCCGCTGTCAGCAGCATCACCCAGAATGTGCGGCGTTCACTTTCAACCTCATGGCCAAAGGCATAGTTATGGCTGTGCTTCCAAAGGGTGTGATCGTGGGCGAGTTTGAATTTGATAGGTTGGGTCATGGGAATGGTATAACGGGTTTTGGGTAGGGCTCAAAAACAAAAATTTTCGGGGCTGATAGACAATTCCAAAATTGCCCTAGAGCCATCCAATTTCATTTAGAAATGATCGGAACTCCGGCTCCACCAAAGAGACCTGAAACAGTCCATCGAGATTAATTGTTTTAGCAATTTGTATTCTCGACATTGGCTTCTGATAGTTCAGCCATTTGGCAACAAGTGCTCTATTTGCGAGTGCCGATGTGGACGGTCGTTGCTGAGCACAATTTGGTAAATGACGCAGCAAAAATGCCTCGTGGCAAGGTTGCTGCCAGATGATTCGAATGCCATGTGACGAAGCTAGATTTTCAGTCTGAGTTTTCTGTTCTGCATTGTGATCGATAAGGTCCGAATCTATGAGCACCGCTTTCTTCCAAAATTTGGAACGGGTTTTCTCAAATTGTTCGATTTTCTTTATCGCCTTCTTGATTTTTGCTAATGGGCTACCCGCACCCTCACCCAGCAGCGCAACTTCGAGATGAACATTGCTTACGGTTTGCTTTATTATGTCTCCAAGAACGATACAGTAAGCTTGTTCAGACTCTCCCTCACACCCCAGAAAAACTGGACGGCGAGATGGAATGATTCTTCTAACCATGCTCAGCCTATCCGAGGGACTGCCCCATATTCGCCCCCCATATATTTTCGGTAGTAATTATCCTTGCGGAGTGTTGGTTTGACATCGGTTAAACTGTAAACAGCGCTACGTCCTTGGCGGTCTTTTTCGCAAAGCACAATTTCTTCTTTTGCCAAGTCTTCTAAAAGGGATACCGCATGACATGACATAAATAGCTGAGCGTCATTAGGGTTTCTTTCTTTGCTATAAAACCAGCGGATAATTTCAGGGAGAATCAATGGATGGATTGAAATATCTAATTCATCCAATACTGCAACGCCTCCGGATGCCAATGTGAGTGACAGCCAAGGAAAAACACGAATGAAAGACTGTGTTCCTTGACTCTCAAGTTGCCATGGCATCTTTCCTCCATGACCCTCATGATCAAAAGCAAGTGTGGCACCAGCCCCACTTAATTGGACTTCAGCTTTTTCAATGCCAACATCAATCCGTTGCAGGTCAGCATTTAGACTGGCTAATAGCTCTGGATTATTGGCCAACTGACGAAAAACAGATTCGTCTGTTGGTTCAAATTTGCTGATCAAAATGTTACTGACAATTTTGTCAGCTGCACGAATAAATAAATTTGAAGCATCGTGATTGAACTTAGCCAGAGTGGCAACGACGCTAGCATTCTGACGCACTTTGTCAGTTACTTGGGCGAAGCCTGACAATGGAAAAGTTTTTGAACCTGCAAGTTTTCTTTCGTTGTATCTTTCAAAAACTCTCTGCCAACGACCTTGCCCATTAGGCTTTTGAAGTAGCACCTCTTTGTTAACTAATCCAACAAACCCATCTTTGGTAGCCAGCTCCAATTCATATCGATAAATGCCTTGTAAACTCTCCAACTCGCTTTGCTGCTTCGCCAGCAAGTTCATCCCACCACCGAATTCCATTGCGAGGCAAATAGGTTTGTTCGATGATTCGAGATCATTGAATCGCTCAATTGGCAAAGCAGGGCCAGAATGATCAAAGCTATACTTAATGAACCAAGACAAAAATGAAATTGCCTTTAGAACAGTGGACTTGCCTGATCCATTGGCGCCAAATAATGCAACCACCTTTGGTGCGCGCAACTTTGAGCCAATGAATATATCTGCATATCTTTCAGGATCGACCGGCGCAGTTAAAGGAACAGATAAATCAAGAACTTGCTTGTCGCGAAAACTGTAAAAATTTTCTAATTCCAGTTTATAAATCACTTCACACCACCATTTTCTATTCTAAGAATACATTTCTGAACTAAAAGTGTCAAGAATTGGTTTTCATGTGAGAAATTTCAATAAATAAGCCGGAGCATTGCTACTCCGGCTTTTGGATTTGAGATTGTGGTAAGTCCCCTCACCCTCCCACGCTTTGCATAGGCCCCTACCCTCTCCCCGACGGGGAGAGGGAGAGAAGTGATTAATGCCCAGCCAGAACCGCCAGCATCAACAAGGCCACAATGTTGGTGATCTTGATCATGGGGTTTACGGCGGGGCCTGCTGTGTCTTTGTAGGGGTCGCCTACTGTGTCACCGGTTACTGAGGCCTTGTGCGCATCGCTGCCCTTCAAATGCTTCTTGCCAGTGGAATCGACAAAGCCATCTTCAAAGCTTTTCTTGGCGTTATCCCATGCGCCGCCGCCTGCGGTCATCGAGATGGCCACGAACAGGCCCGTCACAATCACGCCCATGAGCATGGCGCCTACGGCGGAAAAGGCTTCGGCTTTTCCTGCGATCGCGTTGATGGCCACGAACACAACGATGGGTGACAACACTGGAAGCAGCGATGGCACAATCATTTCCTTGATCGCGGCTTTGGTGAGCAAGTCCACCGCTCTGGCATAATCAGGCTTTTCGGTGCCCTTCATAATGCCGGGGTGTTCACGGAACTGGCGGCGCACTTCAACCACAACTGCTTGCGCAGCGCGGCCAACTGCCGTCATCGACATGCCTCCGAACAGATAAGGCAACAAGCCGCCGAACAACAGGCCCACCACAACATATGGCGAGGACAGATCGAAGGTGACGTTGACGTTTTCGAAGAATGAGCCCGGTGAAGCGTGTGCCGCAAAGAACTTCAAATCTTGTGTGTAAGCGGCGAACAATACCAATGCACCAAGACCAGCAGACCCAATGGCATAGCCTTTGGTGACGGCCTTGGTGGTGTTGCCA
>JANLPA010000137.1:0-57936 GCA_031366855.1 Hyphomicrobiales bacterium
TGAATTTGATATTCTTAATAAGCAACGGTTTGTGTGTTTGAAACAGGCTTTTACCATCTTCAATTACGGTATATTTGACGGTATATTCTGATCAACCATTTTTTATTTTAAGTCATTTCATATATATAAAATGAATATTCGAGTCACCTAAGCGCACCATACTGAGGAGTTTGAAAATGAAAATGGATGGGTGCAAAGTTATCGATGCCGCACGCGAGGTTGTGTGGAAGGGACTTAACGATCCCAAGATTTTGCAGGCCTGCATTCCCGGTTGCGAAAAAATTGTGGTATCTTCGCCAACAGAAATGAAGGCCACGGTGGTTGTCAAAGTGGGGCCTGTGAAAGCTTCATTTGCTGGCGAGGTGACTTTGTCTGATCTCAAGCCACCTGAAAGTTACCGCATTTCGGGAAAGGGCCAAGGGGGCTTTGCTGGGTTTGCCACGGGCGGCGCCAAGGTGAAGCTCACAGCTTTGTCACCCACACAAACCCAAATGGATTATACTGTTGATGCGCAAATTGGCGGCAAGCTTGCCATGCTCGGTTCCAGACTTATTGATTCCACTGCGCAATCTTTAGCTGGTCAATTTTTCACGAAATTTGCAACATTGGTGAAAGCTACTGCACCAAAGCCAAAGAAGGCTGTGGCAAAGAAAGCTGTTGCCAAAAAAGCTCCTGCTAAAAAGCCAGCGGCAAAAAAAACTACCGCGAAGAAGACACTTACAAAAAAGCGCTAATTCACCCGCGTTTTATTTTTCAAGCGCGAGGCAAGCAGCCTGCGTTTTGCCGTGTTGCTTTAACACCGGATTGACTGTGGAGCATTTCTCAAACGCTATGGGGCAGCGCGGATGGAAGGTGCAGCCTGTTGGTGGATTAAGCGGCGATGGCAACTCGCCTTTTAGAATCATCCGGTCACGCTTACGCATAGGATCGGGCGTTGGCGTGGCCGAGAGCAGCGCCTTGGTATAGGGGTGTTGTGGATTTGCGAAGATTGCATCGCGGGTGCCCTGCTCCACCACGCGGCCTAAATACATCACCATCACATCATCAGCGATATGTTTCACCACTGAAAGATCGTGGCTGATGAAGAGATAAGCTAAGTTATGTTTTTCTTGCAGATCAGCCAGCAGGTTTAGCACTTGGGCCTGAATAGAAATATCTAAGGCTGAAACTGGCTCATCCAGCACTAGTACTTCAGGTTCAAGCATAAGTGCGCGCGCGATAGCGATGCGTTGGCGCTGGCCGCCGGAGAACATATGCGGGTAACGTTCGTAATGTTCAGGCCGCAGGCCCACACTCACCATCATGGCGCGGGCCTTTTCATTGCGCTGCGCTTTGGTGAGATTTGTATTCACCAGCAAGGGCTCTTCAAGAATGGCGCCAACTTTCTGGCGCGGGTTGAGCGAGCCATAGGGATTTTGAAAAACGATTTGCACTTTGGGGCGAAGGCCGCGCAGGGTTTCAGCGCTGGCACCGACAATATCTTTGTTTATGATATTGAGTGTGCCTGATGTTGGTGGTTCTATCATCGTCACCAATCGAGCCAGTGTGGATTTTCCACAGCCAGATTCACCAACAACCGCCAGAGTTTTTCCTTGGTCTAAAGTGAAGCTTGCGCCATCGACAGCTTTCAGCGTTGCCGCTTCACTGAATGGCCCGCGCGAAATCTTGTAGTAACGGGTGAGATTTTGAGCGTTGAGAATCTGGGTCATGTGGGTGCGCCCAAGGGATAATGGCACAATGCACCAAACTGCATTATCGGCGGTGTTGATCGGCAGAGATCAGTTGCAAAGCTGCAGCGTGGTGCGAACAGACATCCTTTTGGTCGATCAAATTGACCGGGCACTACGCCTTGAATAGACGGCAACCGGCGGCCCGAGGAGCGCTCAGGAAGGGCCGATAACAGGGCTGATGTATAAGGGTGGCGTGGGGTGGCAAATAATCCAGCGACAGGTTGTTCCTCCACCTTTTGCCCAGCATATTGCACACTCACGCGCTCAGCAGTTTCGGCAACTACACCCATCGAATGCGTGATCAGCACAAGTCCCATGCCTTTGTCTTTTTGCAATGAGGTGAGCAGTTCTAAAATTTGCGCTTGAATGGTTACGTCTAATGCCGTGGTTGGTTCATCGGCGATGAGCAGTTTAGGATTGCAGGCCAGCGCCATGGCTATCATCACGCGCTGGCTCATGCCGCCTGAAAGTTGGTGAGGGAATGATGAGAGGCGCGTTTCGGGGGCAGGAATGCCCACCTCTTCAAGAAGTTCAATGGCGCGTTTGTGGCGTTGAGATTTGTCGAGATCAAGATGGGTTTGCATGGCTTCCATCAATTGAAAGCCAACTGTGAAGCACGGGTTGAGGCTGGTCATCGGCTCTTGAAAAATCATCGCCATATCTCTGCCGGTAATTTTGCGACGGTCATCTGGTGTGATATTCAAAAGATCACGGCCATCAAAATTTATTTTGTCTGCTATCACGGTGGCAGTCCACGGAAGAAGACCCATGACAGCTAACATGGCCACGGATTTTCCTGACCCTGATTCCCCCACAATGGCCAGCACTTCGCCAACATCAACATTCATGGACACGCAATCCACAGCGCGGAAAGCGCCGCTGGAGGTTTTGAATTCAACAGTGAGGTTTTGAATTTCAAGAAGGGCCATGATTCAGCTCCTTCGCAGACGTGGGTCGAGCGCGTCACGTAAGCCATCACCCATCAGATTGATCGCAAGAACTGTAATGAGAATCGCAATGCCGGGCAGTGCCATGACCCACGGGTTAGACGTGATAAGATCGCGCGCATCCGCCAGCATAGATCCCCATTCAGGCGTTGGTGGTTGTGCTCCTAAACCTAAGAAGCCCAAACCTGCTGCTTCAAGAATTGCATCTGAAATTCCAAGAGCTGCTTGGACAATAAGTGGGGCCATGCAATTGGGCAACACAGTCGAGAACATAAGGCGCCACTGACCAACGCCAGCCACTCGGGCCGCCGTCACATAGTCTTTGCTGAGCTCACTCATTGCGCTGGCACGAACCAATCGCACGAAGCGTGGCAGATATACGATGGTGATGGCGACAATGGTGTTAGTGAGATTGGGGCCGATTACCGCGATGATGAGAATAGCCAGCACCAAACTTGGGATCGCCATAATCAAATCCATGATTCTGATTATAACAACATCGATTATTCCTCCTTTGAAGGCGGCAACCAAACCCAAAAAAATTCCGATTACAGCAGTGACAAACATAACTGCCATACCGATAAACAGCGAGATGCGTGAACCAAAGAGGATGCGCGAAAGCATATCTCGACCTAGTGGATCCGTGCCGAGTGGGAATTTCCAGTTGCCACCTTCCGCCCACACTGGTGGCAGCTTAGTAAAGTCTCGGAATTGTTCAATTGGATTATAGGGTGCCAAAACATTTGCAAAGACAGCGATGAAAACCACAAATGAAACCACGGCCAGTCCAATGACGGCCCCGCGATTTTCACGGAATGAACGCCAAAAGGCTAACCAAGGCCCGGGCGGTGTTTGATGTAATGCATCAGCGACCATGACGGATCCTTGGGTTTATTAAACCATACAACATATCAATCAGAAAATTGACTACGACAACCAAACCCGCGATCAGCATGATGCCACCTTGCAATGCTGGATAGTCTCGGCGAGCTATAGATTGCACCAACCAATGGCCCACACCAGGCCATGAGAAAATGGTCTCCGTGAGCACGGCACCGGCCAAGAGCGAACCAATTTGCAAACCAATAACGGTGACGACGGGAATGAGGGCATTGCGCAAAGCATGAAAGCCAATAACCCGAAATGCTGAAAGACCTTTGGCTTTTGCTGTTCTAACATAATCTTCTTCAAGAACTTCCAGCATCGATGAGCGGGTCATGCGGGCCACCACACCTAGCGGTACGGTGCCAAGTACGATGGTGGGCAATATGAGATGACGCACGACATCTATAAAGGCACCCTTCTGACCTGAGATAATTGAGTCAATCAGCAAGAACCCGGTCACAGGCTGATAATAAAATTTGATGAGGTCAACACGCCCGGAAACTGGAGTGAGGTGCAACGTATTCGACATAAATAGAATGAGAACGAGGCCCCACCAAAATATTGGCATCGAATAGCCAACCAGTGCGATACCCATCATCGACTGATCATAAAAACTGCCACGTTTTGCTGCTGCTAAAACACCCGCAGGAACGCCCACACAAATGGCAAAGAGCATCGCGCAAAGGCCTAGTTCAAGCGTGGCTGGAAACAGTATGAAAAATTCTGTGGTGATTGGGGTTTTTGAAACAATCGAAATGCCAAAGTCACCATGTAGGAGCGCCCAGACATAATCAAAAAATTGTTTCCAAACCGGTTGATCCAGCCCCATGACATGGCGCAGTTCAGCCAACCGTTCTGGTGAAATACCACGTTCGCCCCGACGCACTTCAATAGGATCGCCTGGCACCAGACGGATCATTAAGAAGGTCACAAACATGAGGGCAAAAAACGTGGGCAGAGTTAGTGCTGCACGCTTGAGAAGGAAGCGAAACATCCATTCACCGCGAGAAGTGCGGGGCAACCCTTTGAAGGATTGCCCCGCTGCTCAGTTTATTTATTCGGTAACATCCACATTTTGGAATTCGTGAGAACCGAGAGGGCTGACTTTGTAGCCAGTAACCTTCTTACTCACAGGTTCAAACACTGTGGAGTGGGCGATGTTCAGCCAAGGAACTTGCTGAGAAACAATCACCTGTGCATCCATGTAGAGTTTGGTACGCTCGTCTTGGTTGGCACTTGAAGCTGCTTTAGTAATATCTTCTTGGAACTTGGCATCACACCATTTTGGAATATTGTTGGCATTTGGCTTACCATCCTTGCCGCAGCCCAAAAGCACTGCAAGGAAATTGTCTGGGTCACCATTATCGCCGGTCCAGCCGAGGAACGCCATTTGGTGTTCACCTGCTTGCGCGCGCTTGCGATATTCACCCCACTCATAGGAAACGAGCTTGGCGTGGATACCAACTTTTTCCAAATCGGCCTGCACCATTTCACCCATACGCTTAGCATTTGGGTTATAAGGGCGCTGAACTGGCATCCACCACAGGTCTGTGTCTAACGAAGTCACGCCAGCAGCGGCCAACATTTTTTTGGCTTCTTCTGGATTGTATTCGATGTCCTTCACGTCATTGTTGTAAGACCACATCGTTGGAGGAATGGGGTTCTTAGCCTTCTGGCCAGCACCCTGATAAACTTCCTTCAGAATAGCATCACGATCAATTGCCATAGCAATGGCTTTGCGCACTTCCACCTTATCAAATGGAGGCTTTTGCGCATTCATCGCCATGTAACCGATATTGAGACCAGCTTGCTGCATCAGAGTGATGTTTGCATCCTTGCTCATGGCATCGAGGTCTGCTGGGTTCGGAGCTATCATCACTTGGCATTCACCAGCCTGCATCTTAGCATAGCGGGCTGTTGCGTCAGGCGTGATGGCATAGATCAAGTCATCAATCTTCGGCTTTCCACCCCAATAGTCTGGATTGGCCTTAAAGCGAATGACGGCATCTTTCTGATAATCAACAAAAATGAAAGGACCAGTGCCAACGGGGATTTGGTCGAATTGTTCTGGGGTGCCTTTCTTCATCAGAAAGTCAGCATATTCGGCAGACTGAATGGTTGCGAAATCCATTGCGAGGTTTGCGATAATTGGGGCGTTTGGTGTTCTAAGTGTCATGACAACGGTAAGGTCATCAGCACCCTTGGCAATCGACGCAATAAGGTCTGGCATGCCCATGTCGTTAAAGTAGTCATAAGCGCCAGCCGAAACCTTTGCGTATGGATGATCTGGCTTTGACTGACGTTCGAATGACCAGATCACGTCATCAGCATTAAGGTCACGGGTTGGAGTAAATCCATTTACACCGGAGTGGAACTTTACACCTTTGCGGAGATGGAAAGTGATCACGAGGCCATCAGCGGACACTTCATATTTCTCAGCGAGTCCAGGCTCGGTCGCTGTGGTTCCCGGCGTAAATTGCACGAGCTTGTTATAAACAGGGCGGGCAGCATCCAAGCTGGTGCCGGTGGTGTTCATGGCTGGTGTGAAATTTTCTGGCGAGCCTTCAGAGCAATAGACCAATGATTTGGCCTGTGCCGCAGCGCCCACAAGCATAGTGCCCATGAGCAAAGCTGTTGCAAATAGTTTTTTGGATTTCATATCTGTCTCCCTTGAATGCATGACCCTCGTAAGGGCATTGGCGATAGGTAAGCACTTCTTGCTCTGTTGGTCAAAATCCAAATTCAATTTACTAATTAATTCACGCGTTAAGGAATGTTGGAATTCATCAATCCGATAGCTGAATTAAAACAGCCCAATGCTTGCAGCATTTTTCAAGCTACTTGCCGAATCTTTCATCAAAGGCATAGCCGGAAGCGCGCACTGTACGGATAGGGTCAACCTCCTTACCGCGTGAAAGAGATTTGCGCAGGCGACCCACATGCACATCCACTGTGCGCTCATCAACATAAGAATCACGGCCCCAAACCGTGTCGAGCAATTGACTGCGCGAATAAACCCGCCCTGGGTTTTGCATCAGTTGCTCAAGTAACCTAAACTCAGTTGGGGAGACATTAATATCACGAACCCCGCGGCTGAGGCGACGCGATTTACGATCAAGGATTAAATCGCCAGCCACGATCTGATCGGCAACCACATCGGGATTTACCCTGCGCAGAATAGTTTTGATACGGGCCAAAAGTTCCGGCACCGAGAAGGGCTTAACCAAATAATCATCAGCGCCTGTAGCCAATCCACGGACGCGCTCATTTTCTTCGCTTCTGGCGGTGAGCATAATGATTGGAATATCACGCGATTCTGGTTTGGCGCGCAGCAAGCGGCACACTTCAATGCCAGAAATTCCGGGTAGCATCCAGTCCAACAAAATTAAATTTGGCCGTTCATCAGCGATGAGAAAACCTATGTCTTCACCTTGCGCAGAGCAGCGCACACGATAGCCTTCTGCCTCCAAATTATATTTGAGCAGAATTTGAATCGGCTCTTCATCTTCGATAATGATGATGGAGGCGCTCATGGTTATTTTATATCCGCTGTCATCATGGCCGTTACGTCCTTTTTCGGGCGGCCTTCGCTGATGGTCTTTCCATGAATGAGATAATGAATGTTTTCTGCAATGTTAGTGGTGTGATCGCCGATGCGTTCAAGATTTTTTGCCCCAAACAGCAAATGTGTGCAGAGGCTAATGTTGCGTGGGTCTTCCATCATATAAGTGAGGAGTTCACGGAAAATTGAATTGTAAAGTGCATCCAAATCTTCATCGGCGCGCCACACTTTCATGGCCTTGTCATCATCTTTCAAACCATAGGCATCGAGCACATCTTTGAGCTGGGCTTGCGCCATGGACCCCATGCGGGCAAGACCCGTTGCCAGTCGGCGCGGCAAAGCTTCTGAAATCGCGTGAGTGCGCTTGGCAGTGTTTTTGGCCAGATCACCAATGCGCTCAATATCGGATGACACCCGAATGGCCACCATAATTTCGCGCAAATCCAAAGCCATAGGTTGACGCTTGGCAATGGTCAGAATGGCTTTTTCTTCAATCTCGCGCTCTAATCTATCGAGCTTTTCATCGCGCGCAATCACCTGGTCAGCCAGCGTTGTGTCGCGCTTTGAGAGAGCTATGATAGCATTGGTGAGTTGTTCCTCAGCAATGCCACCCATTTCGGCCAGCATGGTTTTTAGGGAGGTGATATCGCTATCGTAAGCTTTGACTATGTGATCGGGCATGAGAAATTCCTCGTCGTGCGATTAGCCAAAACGGCCAGTGATATAATCTTGAGTGCGCTTGTCTTTGGGGCTGGTGAACATTTCATCGGTGTCACCCGTTTCAACAAGTGTACCCAAATGAAAGAACGCCGTGAGTTGTGAAACGCGGGCGGCCTGCTGCATCGAATGGGTTACGATGATGATGCAATAGTTCTGGCGCAGCTCATCAATCAATTCTTCGATGCGGGCTGTGGCAATGGGGTCCAGCGCTGAGCATGGCTCATCCATCAAAATCACTTCGGGATTTACGGCAATCGCGCGCGCAATGCACAAGCGTTGCTGTTGCCCGCCGGAAAGGCCAGTGCCAGATGCGTGCAAACGATCTTTCACTTCTTCAAACAGGCCTGCCTTTTTCAAGCTGGCCACAACCATTTCCTCAAGATCAGTTTTATTTTTCGCTAACCCGTGAATGCGCGGGCCATAAGCCACATTTTCAAAAATTGATTTTGGAAATGGATTTGGTTTTTGAAACACCATGCCCACATGCGAACGCAACTGCACCACATCAACATCCTTGTCATAGATGCTTTTGTTATCGAGCAGAACATCGCCAGTCATGCGGCAGCCTTGAATGGTATCATTCATGCGATTGATGGCGCGCAGGAATGTGGATTTACCGCAGCCTGATGGACCAATAAAAGCAGAGACAGCGCGATCTGGAATCTCCACCGAGAGAGACTTGATTGCGTGTTTTTCACCATAATAAATATCCACATTGCGCGCCGAGATGCGCACATCACGGCCCACCATGATGCGTGGAATTTGGAGTGTGGAATTTGGAATTATTTGATCCATGTGTGATCCTGTTTTACCAACGCCGCTCAAACTTGCGGCGGAGATAGATGGCGATGGCATTGAGTGCAAACAGCACGACAATGAGAACAACAATTGCGGCGGCGGTTTTTGATTGGAATGCAAGTTCCGGCAAATCTGACCAGAGATAAACCTGTACCGGCAAGACAGCAGCGGCATCGGTGAAACTGTGGGGCACGTCTGCAATGAAGGCAACCATACCAATCATCAAGAGGGGTGCAGTTTCACCAAAGGCGCGCGCCAGGCCAAGAATTGCGCCCGTTAGAATACCCGGAAGGGCCAAAGGCAAAACATGGTGGAACACGGCTTGCTGATGCGATGCACCGACGCCAAGGGCTGCTTCTTTTATTGATGGCGGAACGGCGCGCAATGCCGCACGCGAGGCGATGATAATGGTGGGCAACACCAAGAGGGCCAGCACCAAACCACCAACCAAAGGCGCTGATCGCGGCATGCCGAATATATTAAGAAAAATAGCAAGGCCGAGCAAACCGAAGATGATGGAGGGCACGGCTGCGAGATTGTTGATGTTGATTTCGATCACATCAGTCCAGCGATTTTTACGCGCAAATTGTTCGAGATAAACAGCTGCACCCACACCCAAAGGCAAGCCCAATGCAAGGGCGATGGTGACGGTGAGAAGAGAGCCGAACAATGCACCGCGAATGCCAGCGAGTTCTGGTTCGCGCGAGTCGCCATTTTCAAAGAAACGCCACGCCACGCGCTTTTCAATCAAATTCTTCTCGCGTAAACTATCAAGCGCTGGACTTTTTTCGTCGGATGAAAAGCCCTTCAAATAGAGGTCGGCGTTATCAGATAATAATACTTGAGTGGTGATGGTTTTGCCGATGAGAGCTGGATCACTTATAACTTCGGCGCGCAGATCATCCGAGGCACTTTGCGATAGGATGGATTTCAACTGCTTGCGGTCGCTTCGCGATGTGATGTCTGGAAACTGCGCGAGGAATGCGTCTTTGACCACTGCTTCATAGTCTCCGGCAGCAGGATTTGCTGAATCAATCTTGGCTGGATCAATCATCACTTGCAGTGCTGCACGATGTTCAAAGAATGCAGGAAAGCCTTTGCGGCCAATATCAATCAGCAGGAACAGCAAGAATGTTGTGGTGATCGCCAAAGCTGCTGCACCATAAAACCTGAAGCGTCGTTCGGCGCTATAGCGTTTGGCGAGAAAGGCTTTGCTGTCTTTCAGTTGAGCGTCAGTCATATTGTTCCTTGTATTTTTGAACGACGCGCAGAGCCACGAAGTTAAGTGCCAAGGTGAAGAAGAACAAAACAAAACCCAAGGCAAAGGCAGAGAGAGTTTTGGCTGAATCAAATTCTTGATCACCAACCAATAATGCGGCGATTTGCACAGTAAAGGTTGTAACTGCAGCAAGAGGGTTCACGGTTAGATTTGCAGCTAAACCAGCGGCCATCACCACAATCATGGTTTCGCCCACGGCGCGTGAAATGGCCAACATAATGGCCGATACAATTCCAGGAAGGGCAGCGGGCAAAACCACTTTTTTAATGGTCTCAGATTTGGTGGCTCCCATGGCGTAAGATCCATCGCGCAAGGATTGCGGCACAGCATTGATAATATCATCAGACAGCGATGAAATGAGTGGCACAATCATCATGCCCATAACCAGTCCGGCAGCAAGTGCGGATTCGGAGGCTACAACCAAACCAAATGATTCACCCGTGTTGCGAATGAGCGGTGCAACTGTGAGGGCAGCAAAGAAGCCAAGCACAACAGTTGGAACGCCGGCGAGCAATTCCAGTAATGGTTTTAAAACGCGGCGCATGGTTGGGGTGGAATACTCAGCCATATAAATTGCAGAAAACAAACCAAGAGGTGCAGCAACTGCAATGGCAATAAAGGTGATCAGCAGTGTGCCGACCAAGAGCGGCAAGAAACCGAATGTTGGCGGCTCACCAGTTGGCGCCCATTTTAGACCCGTGAAAAAATCCAGCACATTAACTTCTCGAAAGAAGGCGAAGGTTTCAAAGGCAACAGAAGCAAATATGCCGATGGTTGTGAGAATGGCCACAACAGAGGAGGCGATCAGCACACCTAGTGAAATTTTTTCAAAAAGCGTGCGCGCTCTGAAATCTAATGTGATCCGCGTATATGAATAGAAGGCCAATAGGGCACAGATAATAGCGACAGCACAAGTTGAAAACCATATCGGCAAGATTGGAAATGGTGAAACCAAAATAGCCGCCGCCAAACCTGCAAGGAACACCAGACTGCTTGCCAATAGACCATGATAAGTTGGCAGTGAATGCATCGCTCCCGGTTCACCACTGCTCTTCAGAATCAGCGCTTTGCTGCGCGCCATCACGAATGTAGCGAGAGCAAACACGGCAACAATGAGCAGATTCCAAAAATTCAAGAGAGCCACCGAAGCAATTGAGCAGAACTATATATTATACAGATAAAAGTGATGCGGGAGAGCCGGTTCATCCGCGGTCCCTCCCCCACACTTTGTGCACTTATTTCAAGCCATCGGCTGAAATAATGGCCAGTGATTTTGCAGCTTCCATCGATTTTGCAGCTTGATCTGCTGGCAAAGTGATGATGCCTTTGTCGGCCAAATATCCATCTGGGCCAAGGGCTTTTTCTGAAGCATATTCAGCAATGAATTCTTTCATGCCAGGAATGCTATCCATGTGTTGCTTTTTAACATAGATAAAGAGAGGGCGCGACATTTTGTAAGAACCATCAGCAATGGTTTCATATGTTGCTTCCACGCCATCAACTTTAATGTCGTTGATTGTCTTGGCATTTTCTTCCAAGAATGAATATCCGAAAATGCCAACTGCATTTGGATTGGCTTGCAGCTTCTGCACGATCAGGTTATCGTTTTCGCCAGCTTCAACATAAGCGCCGTCTTCACGCATGGTCTTCCAGATTGCATCAAATGCTTTTGCATCTTTTGCTTTCAGGGCTTTCAAACTATCGATTTTTTCAGCACCTGCACCCATGGCCAATTCGGCAAAGCTATCACGCGTGCCGGATGTTTTTGGGGGACCAAGAACTTCAATTTTAGTTTTTGGCAAAGACGCATCAATATCACTCCAAAGCATGTTCGGGTTGGCAACCAACTTGCCATCCTTGTCTGGAATTTCTTTGGCGAGTGCCAAGAAAATTTGCAGCTTGGTCAACTCAAAGGCGCTCGCTTCTTTTGATTGAGCAAGTGATAAGCCATCAAAACCAACTTTAATTTCCACAATATCAGTTACGCCGTTTTTAACGCAATCTTCAAATTCTGATTTCTTGATGGCGCGCGATGCATTGGTGAAATCTGGTGTATCTTCGCCAATACCAGCGCAAAACAATTTCATGCCGCCACCAGTGCCAGTTGATTCAACAACTGGAGTTTTCATGCCTGTGGCTTTGCCAAAAGCTTCAGCGACTGTTGTAGTGAATGGATAAACTGTCGATGAGCCAACAATACGAATTTGATCGCGGGCGGCAAAGGCATGCACTGCTGTAAGTGCAATAAGGCTGACGGTGAGAGCTAAACGTTTCATTTTAATATTCTCCAATCTGGTTTTGTGCTGACGCTTCTAGATTTAACGTGCGACACTTATGCTACGGTTGGATTACATTATTATGACAATCTAATTTATTGATATTAATGTGTTTTATTTGGAATTTGAATTGTAAACTCACTGCCTTTGCCAAGTTCAGACTCAATTGTTAAACGGCCGCGATGGCGATTGATAATGTGTTTTGCAATTGCCAAGCCCAACCCTGTGCCGCCACGGTTGCGGCTATCTTGGGCACTCACACGGTAGAATCTTTCAGTCAATCGCGGCACATGTTGAGGCGCAATACCTGGACCAAAATCACGCACAACAAGTTTTGTTGTGTTGTGGATAATCGCCCCTTCAATAACAATCTTCTTTCCTGCTGCTGCATATTTAATTCCATTCTCAATTAAATTGTGAACCACTTGTGAAAGCTGGTTGCTGTCTCCCAGCACAGGCATGGCATCGGGAAGATTTATTTCCAAAGCGCAATTCTGGCTTTCCGCCAAAGGCCGCAGTAGGTCACAGGCTTGTTTCACAATTCTGGTAAAATCAGCCTGTTCGTTTGGAGCAATATGTTCGGAAATTTCAACCCGGCTGAGGGACAACAAATCATCAATGAGCAGCGCCATTCGGTCGGCCTGGGCTTTCATAACCTGCAAAAAACTATCGCGGGCTTTGGCATCATTCTTTGCCGAGCCTTGCATAGTTTCAATGAAGCCAGAAATTGACGCCAAGGGTGTGCGCAATTCATGGCTGGCATTGGCTACAAAATCAGCACGCATGCGTTCAATTTGTTCTTCGTGGGTAAGGTCATGCAAAATGACCAAAGCAACGCTAAGGCCGTTCCCATCCTGACCCAAAGCTGCAATGTTGACTTCAAGCTTTCGCGCTGTGGGGAAGAGGACTGCATGTTCAACGCGGGCAGTTGTGCCCTTTTTGTTGGCTTCATTCACGGCTTGCAAAATTGCCGGTGCTCGCAAGGCCACAGTTAAATGCTTTCCAACTGTCTCGGTTTCAAAAAACAAATCAGCAGGCACATTCGCACTGCGAATGACGCCCATTTTATCAACAACAATGGCTGGACTGGAAATTGCGGCAACGATTGCTGCGAGCTGTTTTGATTCAAAAATTTCTGACATTTGCTTAGACTAACAGTTTTGTGAAGGACAATTCTAAAAATAAAACCCGCCCTCCATTTCTAGAGAGCGGGTGAAATCAAACCTGTCAAAATTACTTCTTGCCAAGGCCCATCCACGCGGCTTGGAAACCGAGGGCAGCGATGATGGCTTTGATTATGTCAGCAAGCCAGAATGGGGTGAAGCCATATTCCACAGCCTTGCCCATGCCACCCACGAATGTGGAAAGCCATGCGAGGCCAGGAATGTAAAGTATTGCAGCGCCCAAGAGCATGGCGACAATCATTTTGGGTAAGCTGCTATCCCAACCTTTTTCAGTCAAATAACCCACAAGAGCTGCAGCAGCAATGAAGCCCAACACGTATCCACCTGTTGGGCCAGTGATGCCGGGATAGCCATCAGGTGTTGGCGCGAAAACTGGTAAGCCTGCAGCACCTTCTGCCGCATACAATGCGAGCGAGGCTGCGCCTAATCGCATGCCAAGAGCACCACCTACGCAGAGAACTGCAAAGGTTTGCAATGTGAGTGGGACTGGCAATTGCACTACTGCTATATGGGCAGCGATGGCAACCAGAATGCTGCCGCCGATTGCCAGTACAATGTTGCGGAGTATAGCGTTTGAATTGGCTTGCGGCCAAATGCGGTTGGCAAGCGTGGTGGAAGAAATCATGTTCGGTCCCCTTGTTTTAATTAAGTCCAGAAGGTGCATATTATAGGTCCAGTTGGGGTACAACCCCTACTGGTTCTATGTGAAAAACATGGTGCGGGCTAGGATGCTCAGTGTGCCTTCGGGATCTGCCAAACTATCTACAATAGTGAAATGGTTGGTGCTTGGCAGAGTTATGACTTGTGGATTGAGGCTGGCCCAGGCTTTGGCTTGAGCCGCAGATTGGCGCTTAAATTGATCGGACTCATCACCACCCACAGCAAAAACTAATTTTGCTTGCGAGCGCACAAGGGCGGTGTTCAAATTTAATATTGCGGCAGAAGTTTTAGTAATATGCAGCGTTTCATTGAGATCGGTGTGCATCAAGGGTTCAACATCAAAAACACCGGACAAAGATATGACTCCAGAAATTGGGTTTTCCGGCAAGCCAAACACCTTCCAATCAGTTGCCAAATGCAGGGCAGCCAAATGCCCACCAGCAGAATGGCCTGTGACAACAATAGACTTCCGCTCGTCATCAGTCAGAACATTTTTATAAAGATGGGCAAAGGCATTTTGAATTGAACTGCGAATGTCACCAATCGAAACTTCGGGGCAGAGCGGATAATTGATCAGGGCTATGCTTGCTCCCTGCTCCACAAAACCATCGGCCACAAAGGATGTTTCCACTTTAGAAAATGAGCTCCAGTAGCCACCGTGAATATAAATCACTGTGACTTTGGCATTGCCCACACGAAAGAGATCAATCACTTCGCGGGGGTGCTGGCCATACCTAATATCGGCGATGAAAGGATATCTGGCGCGCGTAATCGCGGAGCGCTTTTCCCATTCCGCTAGCACCTCATCTGTATTGGCCACGGTGAGGCTGGGGAGATATTGCAAGTTATACCACTCTCTACTGTGCATGCTGAATTTGTAGCATGGCTGCGCATAACCTGCATGAGATTATTGCGGCGCTTGTTTTACCACAATGGGGATCATTAAATCGCCCCAATAGCCGCCTTCAACATGGTGTCTTGCACCGCGTTGCAACTCCACTGAAATGCCAGATTCCACGGCGGCAATAACCGCATTGTTCAAACGGTGCAACTCATTGGCAAGCCTGTTGATGGCCAGCTTTTGGCGATCGCTCATTTCAGAGCTTTGAGCAACGGCGCGATCTTTTACGTGAGTCTTTAACATCATGGTCTCCTATGCGGCTTTGAATTGTGCTGTTTCAGTGGATTCGTGCATGGCAGTTGTGGAAGATTGTCCACCGCCAATAACTGTGGCCACGGCATCAAAATAACCCGTACCCACTTCGCGTTGGTGGCGCGTTGCTCTGTAGCCCTGAGCTTCAGCGGCAAATTCAGCTTCCTGCAATTTTGAATAGGCGCTCATCTGCGTTTGCTGATAGCCCTTGGCCAATTCATACATGCCGAAGTTCAATTGGTGAAAGCCTGCCAGTGTGATGAATTGGAATTTATAGCCCATGGCACCCAATTCTTTTTGAAACTTTGCGATGGTGGCATCATCCAATTTCTTTTTCCAATTGAAACTGGGCGAGCAGTTATAAGCGAGCATCTTGTTTGGATGAACTTTGCGCACGGCTTCGGCAAATTTCTTGGCTTGGGCCAAATCTGGAGTTGAAGTCTCGCACCAAATCAAATCGGCATAGGGCGCATAAGCAATGGCGCGGGCGATGCAAGGGTCTATGCCATTTTGCACATGGTAGAAGCCTTCGCTGGTGCGTTCCCCAAACATCACGAAAGGCTTGTCGCGCTCATCAATATCAGAGGTGAGAAGCTTGGCGGCTTCGGCATCGGTGCGGGCCACAATAAGGGTGGGAACGCCCATCACGTCGGCCGCCAAGCGGGCTGCGATCAAGTTACGGATGTGTGCTGATGTAGGGATCAGCACTTTGCCACCCAAGTGTCCGCATTTTTTTTCAGATGCGAGTTGATCTTCAAAATGCACTGCGGCAACTCCGGCCTCAATATAGGCTTTCATTATTTCAAAGGCATTGAGCGGGCCGCCAAAGCCTGCTTCGGCATCCGCCACAATCGGTGCAAACCAATTCTCAACTGACATTTTGCCTTCCGCGTGTTCGATTTGATCAGCGCGCTGCAATGTTTTGTTGATTTTCTTGGCCAACTCTGGTCCGGAGTTGGCGGGATACAATGATTGATCGGGATACATGCCGCCCGCAACACTGGCATCCGCCGCCACTTGCCAGCCGGAGAGGTAAATCGCCTTCAACCCGGCGCGCACCATTTGCATGGCCTGGTTGCCAGAGAGAGCGCCAAGTGCATTGATGAAAGGTTCTTCTTTGAGGAGCGACCATAAGCGGTTGGCGCCATTTTCGGCCAGTGTGTGCCGAATTTGCGTAGACCCGCGCAGGCGCTGCACATCCACTACTGAATAGTTTCTTTGAATGCCGTCAAATCGGCCTTGGGGGGCGGAAGGGGTGATAGCGTCGAAATTGATCATGATAGCTCCTATAAATCACTGAAAATAATTTACATTGCAATGCCGCAAAAGCTAGTAACTTTGAGATAATGTGTTATATTTTGTAAATTATCTCTCGATAATTTGTAAAGATTGTAAACATGACTGGAAGTAAGATATTTGCCGGAGCCCGGCTTAGGCGCATTCGCAATCGGTTGCAGTTCAGCCAAGCGGCACTGGCGGAGAGTTTGGGCATTTCACCGAGCTATCTCAATCTGATTGAGCGCGATCAACGGCCGATCACAGCGCAACTGTTGATCAAGCTCAACGCGCTTCATGACGTGGATATTGCCGAGCTAGGGGCTGCGCCGGAATCTGGCGACAGCCTTGCGAAGTTGAAAGAGGTTATTTCCGATCCCCTGCTGGTGGGTGAAATTCCAGCCGTTGCAGAGTTGCAAGAGGCCGCACAGGTGGCTCCCAATCTGGTGGGGGCGACGGTCAAACTTTATCAGGCTTATCGTGAAGTGTTGAAGCGATTGGGCGAGCTTTCGCAAAACATGGCAATTGGTGGAGTAGCGCAAGGTGAAATTCCGTTTGATGCGGTGCGCCGTTATGTGCAGCAACACATTTCATTTCCCGCCATTGAAGCCTTAGCGGAAGAGATTTGGTTTGAGCTTTCGCCTAAAGATGATCCCCTGGCTGGACTCAAAGCGAAGCTGCGGGCGCATTCCGGCATTGATGTGCGCATTATTCCGACGGACATTATGGGCCATGACCGCGCGCGCTATGATCGGCATTCGCAACGCCTTTTAATTTCTGAAAAATTGAATTCAGGTCAACGGCTTTGGGAAGTGGCATTGTTGGTTGCTCAATTAGAAGGCCGCGCTAAGATTGACGAAATTATTTCTGCGTCACCGTTTGCCAAACAGGCTGAAAGTGCGCGGCTATTGCGGCAAGAACTCGCACAAAATTTAGCGCTGGCGATTTTGTGCCCTGCTGGTAAATTTGTTTCATCGGCTGAGGATTTTAAATTTGACTTTGATGCTTTGGCTCTGCGCTTCAATGTGAGCCGATTAAACGTGATGAAACGCCTCGCGATGACAAATAGCTTTGGCTATCTGGCGCTTGATGCCACGGGGGCTGTTCTTGAAAAGCTTGGCCCACTCGGTTTTCACCTGCCCCAGTCGGGCAGCCTTTGTGGGCAATTGCCGCTGTTTGATCGTGATCACGAAATTAATGTAGCGGCGCTCAAAGGCAGCGATGGCAAACAAATTATGATGTTGGCCGTTCGGAACAAAAATATGATGGCTGGAATTATGTTGTCGCCTGATCAGCTGAGCAAAACAATTTATCGCGCAACAACTCTACGGCCACTTGGCTCAACATGCCGCCTCTGCGATATTAAACATTGCAAGCTACGCCGAGAGCCGCCCGCCACCCGCCCTGCCGCACTGAATGAATTTGTGCGCGGAGCCAGCGACTTTGAGCCGATGTGAGACAAATCTGGCTCCATTCATTGGGGTTGCCGCTGGGCCACAGTCGGCGTTAAATGGACTTATCAACTTAGTCGGAGGCACGCCATGAACGCACCCATTCACACACAACCCACCGGTTCCAATAAAGCTTGGATGGATCGGCGTACCAGAGCTGTGTCGCGTGGCATTGGCGCTGGGGCCGCGGTGATGGCAGCTAAAGCCGAGAATTCTGAAATCTGGGATATTGAGGGCAACCGCTATATTGATTTTGGTGGCGGCATTGCCGTGGTCAATACTGGCCATCGCCACCCTCTGGTGATGAAGCGCGTCTATGAGCAGCTGGAAAAATTCACCCACACCTGTGCCATGGTGATGCCTTATGAGCCCTTCATTGAAGTGTGCGAAAAGTTAAATGCGGCAGTGCCTATTTCTGGCGAGAAAAAATCGGCTTTAGTCACCACAGGTGCTGAGGCTGTTGAGAATGCTGTCAAATATGCGCGCAGTTATACGGGGCGTTCCGATGTGATTGCGTTTCACGGTGGCTTCCATGGCCGCACATTATTGGGCATGGCGCTGACCGGAAAAGTGGCCCCATACAAAGCGAAATTCGGCCCGATGCCTGGGGGCATTTGGCATGTGCCATTTCCTGTTCTCCACAAGGGAATTTCAGTCGAAGATTCCATTCACGCCATAGAGCTGTTGTTCAAATGTGATGTGGAGCCACAACGCGTAGCTGCCATCATCATCGAACCGGTGCAGGGCGAAGGTGGATTTTACATTGCTCCGCAAGAGCTGATGGTGCGCTTGCGCCAACTTTGTGATGAGCATGGCATTGTGTTGATCGCCGACGAAATTCAATCAGGCTTTGGCCGCACCGGAAAATTCTTCGCGATGGAGCATTATGGCGTTGAGCCAGATTTGGTGACGTCGGCAAAATCACTGGCAGGTGGTTTTCCGTTGGCTGCTGTTACTGGCCGCGCCAAGATTATGGATGCGCCAGACCCTGGAGCCATTGGTGGCACTTATGCTGGAAATCCCATAGCTTGCGCCGCAGCGCTTGGTGTGTTTGAAGCGTTTGAGAGCGAAGACTTGCTGGAAAATTCCGTAAAGCAAGGCGAGATGATGGTGAAGCGTCTCAACGCGATTAAAGCCAAAAAGAAAGGCATGCCAATTGGCGATGTGCGCGGGCTTGGTGCGATGTGTGCCTTTGAACTTGTAACAGAGCATGGTGGCAATAAGCCTGATGGCGCTGCTGCCAAGGCTCTCGCAGCGAAATCTCTGGAGCGCGGATTGTTGATCTTGACCTGTGGTGTTTATGGCGACGTGGTGCGTCTGCTTACACCTCTAACGGCCTCAGAAATGATCATCAATGAAGGTTTGGATATTCTTGAAGCAGCGTTGCTTGGGAATTAAATTCAAATGCCTGTGAAAATTAGGTCAATTGCAGCGACAAATTCACGGTGCTGGTCTTCTACATTTTTTACAACTTCACCCAGATGACTCCGTAAAATGCTGGCAAATTCAGCCATTGAAGCGCGGTAAGATTTGTCTAGAACTGTAACGATGGGGTTCAGACGATTGATCTTGGTTGCAGTCGTTTCGGTTCGCAGGGGTGCCACAACTACAGTTCCAAAATCTCGCAACAAATCTGCCTGTAAAACAATTAAGAATGGCACATACTTTTGGATGCAGCGTTCTTATTGCGGCAAATATCGTATTGCCTGATCACCAGCTTCTCATCGTTTCAGACCAGACCGAGTCTTCGCCGACTAAATTGTTGTATGCAGCAATGCCCAACTTATTCTCTTCCAACCAGCGCCTTGCCATGAATTCTTTCAATGCCAATGTGACTGCTGCTTTTTTTGTGGTCTCGCCACTGAGCTTAAGGGCCTTTTCAATAAGCTCTGGATCGATTGCTAAGTTTGTTGCCATGTGTAAACCTCTAGACAAAAAGTAACACAGTCTTGTTTAAATTCAAGTGCAGTTAGGCAACAGCTGTAATCACCACTTTCGACGCTTGCCCCTTGTGGGCGAGTTCGAAGCCGGATTGGGCTTCGGCCAGCGGAATTTTGTGGCTGATTAAAGCTTCAATGCCATCGAATGTTTTTCCACTGAGCAGCGCCATCGCGCGGTGCAGGCCTTCTGGTGTAGCTGAATAGCTGGTGATCAGATTGATTTCGCGCAGCCAAATATCCCACATGGGAAGTTGCATGTGGGCACCCGGCTTACCACCGAAAATCAAAATGGTTCCGCCATCACGAACTGAGTGCATGGCCAAATTTATCGTGGCTTCATTGACAACCGTGAGGATAACAGCATCGACGCCTCGGCCTTCGCTTTGGGCTTTGCATAGATTTGGCACATCGCTGGTGCCGCCTGCTTTGGCACCCCATGCTTTAGCAAGGTCTATGCGTTGTTCTCTTGTATCTGCGACAACTGAAGTGATCCCATATTCATTGAAAAGGGGCACAAATAATATACCCACTGCGCCTATGCCAAGGACTAATGCGCTATCGCCTTTTTGCAAACTCATGCGGTCCCATGCACGCAGGCAGCAGGCGAGAGGCTCCATGAATACCGCGCGTTCATCAGGCACATGCGGCGGAATGCTCACAACCGTATGCTGAACATGGGTGGCGGGCACGCGGATGAATTCGGCAAAACCACCAGGTTCAATATTGCTGCGTTTAAATTCGCCATCCATAGTTTCGCTGCCGCGTTTGGAAAAATGCGAAGTGTAATCTGGCACATGATGGGCGAGTGCTACGCGCTCACCCACTTTAAATTTTGTAACACCTTGCCCAAGCTGATGCACAAGTCCCACAACTTCATGGCCGAGTTTTTGTGGCTTGGGATAAGCGCCAAATATTTTCTGGGTGTCAGTTCCACACACACCACACAGCACAAGTTGCACAATGATTTCGCCGCCATCAAGTTGCGGAATTGGCATTTCAGAAACTGTCGCGCTATCTTGGCTTATGCAGGTTAGGTATTTCATTTCTAGTGACGGATCACGACCCCACCTGCCCGCGATGTCTTAAAAACTGATCGGCCAACACAATAGCCATCATGGCTTCGCCCACTGGTACAGCACGGATGCCCACGCAAGGGTCATGGCGGCCTTTGGTGATGATGTCTGCGTCTTCGCCTTTGCTGGTCACAGTCTTGCGGGCGGTGAGAATGGATGATGTAGGTTTTACGGCAAAGCGCACAATCACATCTTGCCCTGATGAAATGCCGCCTAAAATTCCACCGGCATGATTTGACAAAAACTCAGGTTTGCCATGGCGCATACGAATTTCATCGGCATTGGTTTCGCCCGTTAAGGCTGCTGAGGCAAAGCCATCGCCGATCTCAACGCCTTTGACAGCATTGATGCTCATCATTGCGGCTGCCAGTTCGGAATCTAATTTTGCGTAAAGAGGTGCGCCCCATCCGGCTGGAACACCTGATGCTGTGACTTCAATCACGGCTCCACAAGAGGAGCCAGACTTGCGAATGCCATCCAAATAGATTTCCCATTCGGCAGCGGCTTTTGCATCGGGGCAGAAAAAGGGGTTGCGATCAACTTCAGACCAATCCCAATTTTTATGATCAATTTTATGCGGGCCTATTTGCACCATGGCACCACGGATGCTGACGTTGGGGATAACCTTGCGCGCCACTGCACCGCCTGCCACTCGGCTTGCGGTTTCGCGTGCGGATGATCTGCCACCACCACGATAATCGCGAATGCCATATTTAGCATCATAGGTGAAATCGGCATGGCCGGGGCGATAAGAGTCGCGAATTTCGGAATAGTCTTTAGAGCGATGATCAGTGTTTTCGATCATCAGCGTGATAGGCGCACCCGTGGTGCGCGGGCCTGCCGTTCGTTCATCGTCAAACACGCCTGAGATAATTTTCACTTCATCAGCTTCGCGGCGCTGGGTGGTGAAGCGGTTTTGACCGGGCTTGCGCTTATCTAAGAAGCCTTGAATATCTTCTGGTGTGAGCAAAATGCCGGGCGGGCAGCCATCCACCACGCAGCCAATGGCTGGCCCATGGCTTTCGCCAAATGTTGTTATGCGGAAAAGGTGGCCGAAGGTGTTGTGTGACATGCAGTCTAATTAAGCTGCATCGTGGTTCGCGTCAAACCAATCAATCTGGCCTTGTTGTAAACGGCAGTAGCAGCCTTGTGGAGTTTTAAGCGAGACGATTTGGGCGGGCAATAATCCGGCCACACGACCCATGAGGCAACGACCGACCGCACCATGAGCCACAACCAGTGTGGGGCGCTCCACTGTTGTCAGCCAATCATCCACGCGGGCCACGCCATCGGCATAAGACTCGCCACCTTCGGGACGCCAGCTATAACGGGTTTCGGCATCAGCCGGAAAAATGGGCGAATCTTTCAATTCCCAGAATGGACGATTTTCCCAAATGCCAAAACCAAGTTCGCGGACCCGAGGTTCAATTTTGATTTCACCCTCATCAAGCTTCAAAGCCGTGGCGATGTAATTCATGGTCTCGCGGGCGCGGCGCTGCGGGCTTACGACAAAATTAAATCGATCAAACTCACCTGTCTTCTCAGATAGTGCGCGCGCTACTTCTTTCGCTTGTTCAATGCCATGGGCGTTTAAATCCGTGTCAATCGAACCTTGAATGAGGCCCTGCTTATTCCAATCGGTTTCACCGTGGCGGATGAAATAAATAATCGGCAGATTATTCTGGGGCATTATCAACCGACATATCAGGCGCTTCAGGGTTTTTCATGCCAACAACATGATAACCTGAATCTACATGATGAATTTCACCGGTTACGCCGCGTGACAAATCCGACAAGAAATACATGCCAGCATCGCCCACTTCTTCCGTGGTTACAGTGCGGCGGAGCGGCGAATTATATTCATTCCATTTGAGAATATAGCGGAAATCACTGATGCCAGAAGCGGCTAAGGTTTTAATAGGCCCAGCGGAAATGGCATTCACGCGAATGTTTTTTACGCCTAAGTCAGCTGCCATGTAACGCACTGAGGCTTCAAGCCCGGCTTTTGCAACACCCATTACGTTATAATGCGGCATCCATTTTTCTGCACCGTAATAGGTAAGCGTGAGCAGTGACCCGCCATTGGGCATCATTTTTTCAGCCCGTTGAGCTACTGCTGTGAAGCTGTAAACGCTGATGAACATGGTGGTGTTGAAATTGGCTGGGCTGGTATCAACATAGCGACCGCTCAACTCATTCTTGTCGGAAAAGCCAATGGCGTGGACCACAAAATCGAGGCTGCCCCATTTTTCTTTTATCGCATCAAACGTGGCATCGATGGAGGCCATGTCGCTCACATCGCAAGGCAAAACCAAAGGCGAATTGACCTCGGCTGCCAAGGGCTCCACGCGCTTTTTCAGAGCATCGCCCTGATAGGTGAAGGCCAGTTCCGCCCCATGATCGGCACAGGCCCTTGCAATACCCCAAGCGATTGAACGGTTGTTGGCCACACCCATGATAAGGCCGCGTTTGCCAGCCATTATACCCGATTTCAAAGTCATAATAATCCCATCGCTTAATGTTTGGCCCGAAGCACCGTTAAGTTGCGCGTTCTGACATAGTTAACCTCAGAAAGAAAGTAACGGCAGGTTACGAAAAATTACGTTCGAGCATTGTTATGGCACTTGACAATTTCTCGAACCTCTTTTATTTAACTTTTAGGTTATTTAACTAAATGATTAAATTATGAGCGATGCTCTGAGCCTTAAGCTGCAAGCCCTTGCCGACCCCACAAGGCGGGCGATTTTGGCGCGACTGAAGCTGGGTGAGGCTTCTGTGAATGAACTGGCAGAGCCCTTTGCGATGAGCCTGCCCGCCATTTCCAAGCACCTCAAAGTTTTGACGGCGGCGGGTTTGATCACACAAGGCCGCAACGCCCAATCCCGTCCCTGCAAACTCGCAGAAGGTGGGTTGAATGACGTGGCGACATGGATGCAGAATTATCACGAAATGTGGGAGCAGCGGTTGGACCGCCTCGAAACCTATTTGCAAAACTTGAAGGAAACGGAAAAATGACTGGACTGGCCTGCACAATATTGCCCATCGACAAACCGCAAATCATCACCACACGCGTGTTGAATGCCCCGCGTGAATTGGTGTGGACTGTGTTGACTACTCCCGAACACATCAAACATTTTTGGGGGCCAGATGGTTTCACCAATTCAATTAAACAAATGGATGTGAAGGTGGGCGGCCAGTGGCTTTTCACCATGCATGGGCCAGACGGAAAAGATTGGCCCAACCGCATCATCTATCGCACGGTTACACCACCGTCCTATTTGGCATTTGACCATGATGGTGGCGAAGATGATGTGAGTGGTCATCGCTTTTTGGGTGAGCTTGAACTGTTCGAAGAGGGCAGCAAAACCCGCATCGAACTGCGCATGACTGAAGCCACGATGGAAGCGCGTGATGCTGTTGCTCAGTTTGCAGTTGAAGGTGGCAGGCAGAATTTGGAGCGGCTTGCAGCCTATGTGGCACCGATGGCAAATCCGCTTAACAAATTCGTGATTGAAAGAAGTTTCCCAGTTTCGCAACAGAGATTGTTTGAAGCCTGCACGAAGATTGAGCATCTGAAAGAATGGATGTCGCCTGCCGGCACGAAAGTTATTAAAGCCACGCAAGATTTAAAACCCGGCGGCACTTATCATTATGGAATTGCAACGCCGGATGGTTCTGAAATGTGGGGCATGGTGCATTACAAGGTGATCACACCCTATTCACAACTGGTCTATGCGCAAAATTTTTCCGATAAGGATGGCGGCGTTACCACCCACCCCATGGCACCAGATTGGCCAAAGGAAATGGCGACAGTTTTTGACTTCGTGCCGGAAGGTGAAAAGCAAACGCTTTTGCGGATAACTTGGATAAATGCGCAAGTGAGCGATGCTGAAGCAACAACTTTCGCTGGCGCCCATGATGGCATGCGGCAAGGCTGGACAGCATCATTGGATAGCCTGCACAATCACCTCACCAAAAATTAGGAGAATAATAATGAGCAAGTTACGTGTTGAAAGCTTTTTAGTTTCCGTGGATGGTTTTTCGACTGGTCTGAACCAAAGTTTCGAAAAGCCTTTTGGTGATGGCGGCATGGAATTGGGCAAGTGGTTCATTGCCACCAAGACGATGCAAAAAATGTTTGGCGGTGATCAAGGCACAACCGGGGTTGATGACAAATTTGCTTCCCGCGGATTCGACAATATTGGTGCGTCGATCATGGGGCGCAACATGTTTGGACCGCAACGCGGTGATTGGCCTGACGATGGCTGGAAAGGCTGGTGGGGACCAAACCCACCCTATCACACGCCGGTTTTCGTGATGACCCACTATCCCAGGCCGCCCATTACGATGGAAGGCGGAACGGTTTTTGAATTTGTCACGGGCACCCCTGTTGAGGTGCTGAAAAAGGCGAAAGCAGCTTCTGCCGGAAAAGACGTGCGGCTTAACGGCGGGGTTCAAACTGTGCGGCAATTTCTGCAAGCCGGGTTGGTCGATCATCTGCATCTTGCCGTTTCTCCGGTTGTTCTTGAGGCGGGAGAGAATCTACTATCGGGCATTGACTTACCGGGACTGGGTTACGCCAGTGTCAAAGTGGCAGCTGGTGAAGGAGCCTTGCATCTGGTTTATAAAAAGACTTAGGCACTTGCCGGTCGCAACGGGCTGGACGGGCTCGCTAGATCAGCTTAATGTTTACCTCACAAGAAACTAGGGGAGATCACCATGCTAATTGCACTCATACTCATTATCCTCATTGCAGCAGTGCTGCTTATCGCTGCATCTCGACCCAATACATTTTCTCTGGTTCGCAGCGCTGATTTTAACACGTCACCAGAGCGGATATTTATGCAGCTTAATGATTTTAAAAATTGGGCGGCATGGTCTCCTTGGGAAGAAATGGATCCCATTATGCAACGCAATTTTTCAGGTGCTGCATCTGGCGAAGGTGCTAAATATGCGTGGATTGGCAATAAGAAAGTTGGTGAAGGCAATATGCAAATCACAAAATCTGTGCCCTCCTCTAATATTCAACTTGATTTGAATTTCTTGAAACCCTTTAAGGCCAGCAATGTTACTGAATTTACAATTACGCCCAAGGCCGGTGGTACGCATTTGAATTGGGAGATGCGCGGACCGCTCAATTTGTTTATGCGGTTAATGCACATGTTTATGGATATGGATGGTTTGGTGGGCAAAGATTTTGAAAAAGGCTTGTCTAAGTTAAAGGAACTTGTTGAAAAGTAATGGATCTTGAACGTCTGGCAGTCACCACTGCCCAACAAGGTTTTACTGATCGCAATGATCCCTTCGTGCTGTTTGCCGAATGGATAAAGGATGCTGAGAAATCGGAACCGAATGATGCAAACGCTATGGCCCTTTCCACGGTGGATGAAGAAGGCCTTCCTAATGTGCGCATGGTTTTGTTGAAAGACTTCGACGACGAGGGTTTTGTGTTTTACACGAATTACGAAAGCCAGAAGGGCCAAGAAATTCAAGCCACGATGAAAGCCGCTGTGCTGTTTCACTGGAAATCTTTGCGTAGGCAAATTCGCGTGCGGGGTATTGTTGAAAAAGTGAGCGAAGCCGAAGCTGATGCCTATTTCAATTCGCGCCCGCGCGACAGCCGCATTGGCGCTTGGGCAAGCGCGCAATCACGCCCACTTGAAGGCCGCTTTGCGTTGGAAACCGCTGTTGCCATGTATGCCGCCAAATATGCCATTGGCAATGTGCCGCGCCCACCGCATTGGAGTGGCTTTCGTATTTTGCCATTGTCAATTGAGTTCTGGCACGACAGGCCATTTCGCTTGCATGATAGAGTTGTGTTCCGCCGCGAAAATCAAAGTGCTGACTGGACTAAGGCAAAGTTGTATCCATAATTCATGCCCAATTCTGAACCCCGCAAAACTCTCATTCTCACAGGTGCCTCGCGCGGCATAGGCCATGCCACGGTGAAGCGCTTTTCAACTGCTGGCTGGCGGGTGATTACATGCTCACGCCATCCATTCCCTGATGATTGCCCATGGGATGCGGGGCCGGAAGATCATATTGTTGTCGATCTCGCTTCCTCGGAAGATACGGCGCGGGCGATTTTAGTGATGCGCGATAAATTACAAAAGCAAGGTACAGGCCTTCACGCTCTCATTAACAACGCCGCGATCAGCCCCAAGAAATCGGGTGGAGCGCGCTTGAACTCAATTGAGTCAGATGAGGTTGAATGGAAGCGCGTGTTTCAGGTGAATTTCTTTGCGCCCATCATGTTGGCGCGGGGGTTGATTGATGAACTGACCACGGCCAAGGGCGCTGTGGTGAATGTGACTTCGATTGCAGGTTCGCGCGTGCATCCTTTTGCGGGTTCCGCTTATTCGACCTCAAAAGCTGCACTGGCCTCTCTAACGCGCGAAATGGCAGCGGATTTTGGGCCGCGTGGGGTTCGTGTGAATTCCATTTCACCCGGTGAAATTGAAACGGCTATACTTTCTCCCGGCACCGAAAAAATTGTGGAGCATTTACCGCTACAGCGTTTGGGCCAACCAGAAGAAGTGGCCAAAGCGATTTATTTTCTCTGCACTGATGCCTCAAGTTATGTGACAGGTGCTGAACTTCATATCAATGGCGGTCAACATGTCTAACGATAAACTGCGCCCTGAAACAATTGCGGCTCATGCTTTGCGCGCGCTTGACCCTGCAACAGGAGCCGTGGTTCCGCCTATATATTTATCAACCACCTATGCCCGCGATAAAAATTATCAGCCGCTGCTTAAAGAAAATTATGTGCGGGCGGGCAATCCAACTTTATGGCAAGCAGAAGAAACCATCGCCGCGTTAGAACGTGGCGCAGCATCGCTGTTGTTTGCATCTGGCATGGCGGCACTCACCACTTTGTTTGAAACCATTCCGCAAGGCGCGCATGTGGTGGCTCCGGCAATTATGTATTATGGCACCCGCAATTGGTTGCAGCGTTTGGAAGAGAAGGGGCGAATTTCGCTCACACTTTTCGAGCACGGAAAAATTGCCGAGGCCTTGCGCCCCAACACGGATTTGGTTTGGATTGAAACGCCAAATAATCCGCTATGGGATGTGACTGATATTGAAGCTGCGGCAAAGCTCTCTCATAAAGTGGGAGCTATTTTGACGGTTGACGCAACTTCTCTTGGGGCTGTTACAACACAGCCGTTGCACTTGGGGGCCGATATTGTTTTTCATTCCGCCACCAAATATCTCAATGGTCATTCTGATGTGTTGGCAGGTGTGTTGGTGACGCGTGAAGTGAATGCGCGCTGGACTGAAATTTCCACATTGCGCGCCAAGCTGGGTTCGCCGCTTGCGCCATTTGAATGCTGGCTGCTGATGCGCGGAATGCGTACGTTATTCGTGCGCTATGCCCAAGCCTCTAACAATGCGCTGGCCATCGCAAGGCATTTTTCCAATCATCCAAAATTGGAACGGGTTCTCTATCCCGGTCTTGCCACACATCCCGGCTATGATATTGCTAGACGGCAAATGACCAATGGTTATGGTGGCATGATGAGCTTGCTGTTGAAATCCGATTTTGCCGGAGCGCAAAAATTTTGCACCCTTCTGAAAGTGATCGTGCCTGCCACGTCACTGGGCGGTGTTGAGAGTTTGGCTGAACATCGCAAGACCGTGGAAGGGGCTGCCAGCACACTTCCTGACAATCTGGTGCGGCTATCAATTGGCATTGAGAATGTGAATGATTTGGTTACTGATATTGAACAGGCGTTGCGGGGGATTTAGTTTTTCTTCGCTGCGATTAGAAACTCTATATTACCATCACCACCATCCATAGGTGATGGAATTGTTCCGTATACGGACCAATTATTGCCCACGAGAAATGCTGCAACTTCGGCACACACGCGGGCGTGCGCGGTTTCATCTTTCACCATGCCGCCGCGTGTTACACCTTGGCGGCCCACTTCAAATTGTGGCTTGATCAAAGCAATAAGATCAGTGCCACTTTTCACCAAATCCAAGGCGCTTGGCAGCGCTATGTGAAGCGGAATAAAGCTTACATCGCAAAGGATTAGAGACACATCCTCAGATATATGTTCAAGTTTTAAATCTCTGGCATTTAAACCTTCGTGCAGTGTTATGCGCGGGCCTTCCAGCATCATTTGACCGTGGCCCACATCAATAGCAAACACATGTTCAGCCCCACGTTGCAAAAGAACTTGCGTGAAGCCGCCCGTGGATGCTCCTATGTCCAAACACGTTCGACTTTCAGGATTTATGTTGAAATGACCTAGTGCATGAATGAGTTTGAGAGCTGAGCGCGAGACATATTTTTGCGCTTCATCGGCGGTTGTTAGTACAGCATCTTGCAACACCATTTGCGATGGCTTGCGGGCTGGTTCGCTATCCACCAAAATTGTACCACGCAAAATTGCGTCACGAGCGCGGGCGCGACTGGGGTAAAGCTGGCGCGCGACTAGAGCTTCATCTAAACGCTGACGGATCATTCCACGTCGAGCGGGGCCACGCCCGTTGGCTTGCCATTTGCGCCCAAGGTTATTTTTTCAATGCGGGCTTCGGCTTCAGCCAATTTGGTTTCACAATGTTTGCGCAAAGCTTCGCCGCGCTCATAAATCTTGATCGACTCTTCTAAGTCCACCTTGCCTGATTCCAATTTGGCTACGATAGTCTCAAGCGCATCCAAAGCCTTCTCAAATGAGAGTGATTTAATATCCTGTTCGTCGGCCATCAGTCTTCCTCGTCTTGTTCTTCTGCACCCATCACCGCAGCGCCATGCATTAGTGTTTGCAGGTGAATGCCAACGCCACCAGCCAGCCCTTGCAAATCATAGCCGCCTTCTAACACTGAAACAATTCGGCCCTCGCAATGCGTGTCGGCAATTTCCATCAACTGCAAAGTGATCCACGCGAAATCTTCTTCGACCAATTCTAGCGACCCTAAGGGATCGCGTATATGCGCATCAAAACCAGCGGAGATAATTATTAAATCAGGTTCAAAGGCATTGAGGTTGGTGAGAATTTTGTTTTGCATGGCAAGGCGGAAAGCCCCGCCATCATCTCCCGCTTTGAGGGGCGCATTAAAAATATTGCCAACACCTGTTTCACTGGCCGCGCCCGAACCGGGATAGAGCGGCATTTGATGGGTGGAGCCATAAAATAAATCAGCATCCGACCAGAAAATATCTTGCGTGCCATTGCCGTGATGCACATCAAAATCAACTACAGCCACGCGCTCGGCCCCATAAGTGTAGCGTGCATAATGCGCTGCGATTGCTGCTTGATTGAACAGGCAAAAACCCATGGCGCGGTTATGTTCGGCATGATGCCCGGGAGGACGCATGGCGAGGAAGGCATTTTGTGCTTCGCGTTTGAACACGGAGTCCACTGCAGCATTGGCACCGCCCACGCCGCGTAAGGCTGCGGCCAATGTGCCCACCGACATCACTGTATCAGAATCGAGATACTCGGTGCCATGTTCAGGTGCGGACGCTAAAATATGTTGGTAATGCTCCTCGGTGTGAGCACGGATAATATCCTCAGCGCGACCCAAAGGAGCTTCGCGGTGGACGATGGATTTGAAATGCGGTGAGCGCAGCACATCATGCACCACGCGAATGCGGTCAATGCGTTCGGGGTGCCCATCAGGGGTGACATGCGCCATCGAGGCGGGGTGAGAAAAAACGTATGTGGCCATGGGTGTTGGGTAGCTCAAATTAAACCATGATGCTATAGCCCGTCACATGACCAGTGCCAATGACATTGCAACTGCGGCCCGCCTAATTTTGGAAGGTGGTTTAGTGGCGTTTCCAACCGAGACCGTTTACGGGCTTGGTGCTGATGCCACGCAAGACCATGCGGTTGCTAAAATTTATGCTGCCAAGGGCCGCCCGCAATTTAACCCGCTGATTGCCCATGTGGTTGATGTGGAGGCGGCATTTGCTCTGGCTGAGTTTTCGGCGGATGCTTTGAAATTGGCGGCGCGATTTTGGCCGGGGCCTTTAACTTTGGTGTTGCCACGGCGCGCTGATTGCCCGGTTTCATTATTGGCTTCGGCCGGCCTTCCCAGTTTGGCGCTGCGTGTGCCAGCGCACCCTATAGCTTTAGAGTTATTGCGTGCTGTGGGTCGACCCGTGGTGGCCCCCAGCGCCAATTCATCGGGCCGCATCAGCCCGACAACGGCAGCGCATGTGCCCGCTGGATTATCACCTGATATGGTTTTGGATGGTGGGCCTTGTGCAGTGGGGGTTGAATCCACTGTAGTGAGTTTCATTGATCGCCCGCGTTTGCTGCGGCCCGGCGGCTTAGCGCGTGAGGTGATTGAGAGCACATTGGGGTTTGCTTTAGAGGATGCGGAATCTGGTGGGGCATTGCATTCGCCCGGCCAACTTGAAAGCCATTATGCGCCAAACGCTGCGATGAGATTGAATGCGGTGCAAGCTGTGGCAGGAGAAATCTATTTGGGCTTTGGGGCTAATGGCGGGGCGCATAATCTTTCGACGTCTGGTGATGTTGTGGAAGCAGCAGCAAACCTGTTTCACATGTTGCATGAGCTGGATGCAATGAAGCCTGAGCGCATAGCCGTTGCTCCCATTCCTCTTACGGGTTTAGGTGAAGCCATCAATGACAGATTGAAAAGAGCCGCAGCACCGCGATGAACCCCCTTCTTCCCCTCACTCTGAGGTGCCGTACCTTAGCGGCCTCGAAGGGCTGGCAACCGTATTTGACAATGCTTCGAGGCTCGCAAGAGCTCGCACCTCAGCATGAGGATTCCTATGTTAGATCATAAAACACTCGAATCGTTGATTACCATCGTCGGAGCAAAAAACGCCATTACTGATGCTGCCGATATGCAGGTCTATATGATTGAGCGGCGAGATTTGTGGCCGGGGAAATCTCCACTGGTGTTGCGACCATCCTGCACTGCTGAGGTTTCTAAGATTCTAGAATTGTGTAATTCCACAAGCACCGCCGTGGTGCCGCAGTCTGGCAATACGGGTTTGGTAGGTGGGCAAGTTCCAACAGGATCAGAGATTGTTCTTTCGCTTGACCGCATGACTAAGATTATTGAGGTGGATGCAGCCGATCACACAATTACTGTTGAAGCGGGTGTGATATTAAAATCAGTGCAAGACGCTGCTGATGCGGTGGACCGCTTATTTCCGCTTAGTCTCGCATCAGAAGGTTCCTGCCGCATTGGTGGAAATCTTTCCTCCAATGCGGGCGGGCTTAATGTGTTGGCTTATGGCAACGCGCGTGACCTTTGTTTGGGGCTTGAGGTGGTTCTGGCCGATGGCCGCATTTGGAATGGGTTGAAGAAGCTGCGCAAAGATAATACCGGCTATGATTTGCGTGATTTGTTTATCGGCGCTGAAGGCACATTGGGCATTATCACTGCTGCGGTTTTAAAACTTTATCCAAAACCGCGCCGCCATGACACGGCGTTCATCGCCGTGCCATCGCCGCAAGCTGCTGCTGATCTATTGGTTTTGGTGAAAGCAGAAAGCGGCAACCGTGTGGTGGCCTTTGAATTGATGCCGCAGATTGGCATGGAATTTACTGTGAAACATATGGGGGTTGCGCACCCGATCCAAACACCTTCGCCATGGTTTGTTTTAACGGAACTGGCTGATGCAGCACCAGATAGCTTTGTTGCAATTTTGGAATTGGCTATGGAGCGTGGACTGGTGACGGATGCCAGCATTGCGCAATCTGAAGCGCAACGGCAGGCGCTGTGGACCATTCGTGAATTGATGCCGGAATCACAAAAGCATGAGGGTGGCTCAATCAAGCATGATGTGTCAGTGCCAGTGTCACATATTCCAGCTTTCATTGCGGAAGGTGCTAAAGCGGTGCAGCGCTTTATGCCGGGCGCAAGACTGATGTGCTTTGGCCATATGGGCGATGGCAATATGCATTTTAATGTGACGCAACCTGTGGACATGAAGAAACAAGAGTTCTTAGATCAGTGGCATGAAATGAATTGGGCGGTGTTTGATGTAGCTCTGAAGCATGGCGGCTCCATCAGTGCAGAACATGGCATTGGGCAGTTGAAGCGCGGTGACATGCTACGGATAAAGTCGCCTGTGGAACTAGAGATGATGCGCGGGATTAAGGCGCTGCTGGACCCTAAAGGGATACTGAATCCCGGCAAGGTTTTGCCTTCAGCTTAGCTTAGCTTCGCTTCCAGCACGCGCTTCACATTCTGCTGATGGACTGCTTCATAGGGTCCGAATAAATTGACCCAACCCATTTGCAATGGCCCCGCGATTATTTCTTGCAACGGTTTTTCGCGCAGCTCAGGTTCAGTGGTCATGCGTTTTAGCATTCTGATATATTGCTGCATGGCGCGGATGAGGGTTTTTTCGTAACCGCCCAGGGCTATAATTTCAGGGTCACCATGATTGGGCAGAATGCGGTTTGGTGCCAACGCCCAAAGGCGGTCTAAATCGGCCAAATGAATATCGAAATCTGCAGGCTCGCCCACATAAGTGACAGTGTCTTCCATGGTGTCGCCTGCCAGCAGAATTTCTAATTCATCGATCCAAACCACAGTTGCGTCATCGCTGTGGATATTGGCTTCGATGAAAACCAAATTTAAATCACCAAGTTTGAAAGCCATTTCGCCCTCGAAGGTTTGCGTGGGCAAGATGAGTGGATTGATGACGGGCAGGCCGTGAAACGAACCGTTTTCAATGCCAACTTTGTTTTGGGATAGATGAGCAGCAGTTTTCTTGTTGGCAATCACCGTGCAATCAGCAAAAAGTTTTGTGCCCGCCACATGGTCCAAGTGCCAATGGCTGAGCAGCACCGTTATTTTTGTGATGCCAAGATGTTTGAGTTGATCGCGAATATAGGCGCCATAAGTAGGTGAGATATGCGTGTCATAGACCAAAGCTTCTTTGCCGCTGATGATCACATAGCTAGCAATGCCCAGCGATAAAGCGCCATCATCCACCCAATTATCCTCAGGCAAAAAGCGATAGCCCTCCACACGGCCGTCATAGAATGCCAGAATGTTTTTGTGAGGGTGAAGTACGCGCAAATGATCAGTCATTAAATAAAACTCATTTGAGGGGATGGTGGTTTTGGGGGTGGGGCATTGCGGGCGATCACAGTTTTTTCCATTATCCAATAATTATCGTCAGGAGCTTTCAGCAGGTCTTGAACTTGCTCTTCGCTGCCATCAAGCCAACGCTCAAAATCTTTTGGGTGAATAACTACGGGGCTGCGATCATGAATTGTCGCTACTGGCAAATTAGACTCGGCTGTCAACATAGCAGCGGATTCCAATTCCGACCCATCTGCTGCCATCCAATGTTCCCAAATGCCACCAAAGGCAAACAAGCCGTGATCTGGCCTATGGATATAATAGGCTTGCTTTTTGCCGGAAACATCGCGCTGCCATTCATAAAAGCCGTCGGTTGGAAAAAGACAACGTCTGCGGCGGATGGCATTTTTGAAGCTTGGCTTTTCACAAACCGTTTCACAGCGCGCATTGATCAGCGGGCGGCCAGTTTGCATTTCCTTGGCCCAAGACGGCACAAAGCCCCAGCGCACCAAAGCAAACTCCGGTTGTTTATCAAAGCCCGCCCGCACAATGGCAATGGGGCCGCCCGGCGTTATATATTGGCGTGGCGGGAAACTGACCTGCTGCAAATATTTAAACAGAGACCTTGTTTCATCAACCGATTTACGGAAACTATAGAGACCACACATGAGAAGAGCTTAGCGTTATGGTGTCAGTTCAACAATTGCCAATTCTTGCAGCCTCTGTTTGCGTTAGGCGCGGGGCCGAAGTTTTGCTGGTGCAGCGTGGCAAGCAGCCGGGGCTTGGCAAATGGGCTTTTCCGGGTGGTAAGGTGCGCTTTGCTGAAACAACAGCGCAAGCGGCCTTGCGCGAGTTGGCTGAAGAATGCGAGATTACAGCCAGCATCGGTCCCATGATTGGTTTATATGAAGTGATGCATGCTGATGTGCATTTTGCGATTGCCTGTTATTTTGCAAGCGACCCAATCGGTCAAATCATCGCAGCTAGCGATGCCGCTGACGCGCGCTGGGTTCATGTGAAAGACATTGGCCAGTTGCCTCTGGCTTCCAATATTGCCGCAGTTGTTGCAGCTTCTGAAAAGTTCTTAACGCTTTGAGATAAATGCGAGCAGCGGTGTTAACCTTTACTTAAGGAATGACTCGCGGGAAGTTAACGGCCCCTGCTACATTAACTTTATTGCAGAGGGGGTGGACCCAAATGCAGATAGGCGTCAAAATTAATGTTTAAGTACTCAGAAGAAAACCCTCAAGAACGAGCTCCGCAAGAGGCCAAACAAGCCGCTTTGCGTTTCATTCTGGAAGCGTGGGAAGAAGCCATTTATGATGGGTTAGACCCTGATGCCATTGCCACCGCCGCCATTTTTGCTGCTCTATCGGATATGATTGCCACCTACGGTGAAGAGCCCGTAGCGGTGATGTGTGAGCGCCTGCCAGAGCGCATTCGCTCGGGTGAGTTTACGGTGGGCAAGACCACGCAGTGATTAGCGAATATCAACCACCACGCGGCCTCTGATTTTTCCATCGACAATCTCAGCTGCGATACGCGGCACATCATCAAGCTTCACATGCGTTGTGAGAGCGTGAAGTTTTTTTAAATCTAAATCACGCTCTAACCTTGCCCAAGCGGCTCGCCTGCGCGGCTGAGGTGTCGTGACCGAGTTTACACCAATCAAGCGTACGCCACGCAAAATGAAGGGTGCCACTGATGTGGGCAAGTCCATGCCTTGCGCCAAACCACAGGCGGCAACTGCCCCTTCTGGAATGATTTGCGAAATGACATTAGCCAATGTGGTAGACCCCACGGAATCAATCGCTCCAGCCCAGCGGGTTTTACCCAAGGCTTTGGCTGGTCCGTTGAGTTCGGCGCGGTTGATGACTGTGGTTGCGCCCAATGATTTCAAGAAGGCTTCTTCTTCCATGCGGCCTGTTGAGGCTACTACTTTAAAGCCAAGCTTAGACAGCAAAGCTATCGCGATGGTGCCAACTCCACCAGCGGCACCCGTCACCAAAATCTCACCTTGATCGGGTTTAATACCCTGCTCTTCCAGTGCCATCACGCAAAGCATGGACGTGTAACCGGCAACGCCAATGGCCATCGCATCGGCGGGTGTGAAAGTTTTTGGCAGAGGCACCAGCCAATCGCCACTAACGCGTGCCACTTCGGCAAAGCCGCCATGATGGCTTTCGCCCACACCCCAGCCGCCAAGCACCACTTGGTCGCCTGCTTTCCAATCTTTGTGGGTGGAGCTTTTCACGGTGCCGGCAAAGTCAATGCCGGGGACTAAAGGATATTTGCGGATGATGGGAGATTTGTCGGTGATGGCGAGGCCATCTTTATAGTTCACTGACGAATGCGAGACATTCACGGTTACGTTGCCGGGCATGAGGTCGTCTTCTGTGAGATGGGTGAAATCCACGGATTGTCCGGTTTCGGTTTTGCTTACCAGAAGTGCGCGAAATTTTTGCATTTTAGAACTTCACCGCTTCGCCATGCGCTTTAGCGGCCAATTCGCCTTGCCACATGGCCAAGTGACCGCGCACGAATGTGCCTGTCACCCAGCCTTGCACTTTGACGCCGTCATAGGGCGTCCACCCAGTGCGGCTTTCCATCCATTTATTCGTGATGGTTTCACGGCGCTTTAAATCCACAATGGTGAAATCAGCATCATAGCCTTCAGCAATGCGGCCTTTACCTTTGAGATTGAAAATGCGCTGTGGGCCGTGCGAGGTGAGATCAGCAAAGCGCTGCAACGTGAGGCGGCCTTTGTTCACATGGTCCAGCATAATCGGAACCAAAGTTTGCACTCCCGTCATGCCGGATGGCGATTGCGGATAAGGCTTGGCTTTTTCTTCTAATGTATGCGGCGCATGATCAGAGCCCAGCACGTCAACAAGGCCAGATTGAACAGCGCGCCATAAGGCTTCGCGGTGATGTTTCTCACGCACGGGCGGATTCATTTGCAACTTAGTACCAAGACGCCCGTAATCATCAGCACTTAGTGTGAGATGATGGGGCGTCACTTCGACGGTGGCCAAGTCACGGTTGGCAGCAAGCAGCGGCAGTTCATCAGCGGTTGAAATATGCAGCACATGGATGCGCTTTTGAAATTTTTTAGAAATTCTCAGCAGTCGCTCAGTGCACAGCCGTGCTGCTTCCACATCGCGCCAAATGGGATGGCTTGAGGCATCGCCTGCCACTTGGTGTGAAACACGGGCTCGCAAACGAAATTCATCTTCACTGTGGAAGGCTGCCCTGCGGCCCAGACGCGAAATTATTTTTTCTAAACCTGCATCATCTTCCACCAACAAGTCACCTGTGGAAGAACCGATGAACACCTTTATGCCAGCCGAACCCGGCAGCTTTTCCAGTTCTGAAATTTGATCATAGTTGCTGTGTGTGCCCCCCACATAAAAACCGAAATCACAGAACATGCGGTGTGTGGCACGGGTCACTTTATCGGCCAAAGCTTCCGCATTGGTGGTTTCTGGTTTGGTGTTGGGCATTTCAAACACCGCTGTAACACCACCCATCACGGCGGCCTGGCTTCCGGTTTCTAAATCTTCTTTGTGGGTTAGGCCGGGCTCACGGAAATGCACTTGGCTATCAATCACGCCGGGCAGAATGTGCAAGTTACGACAATCGAGAACTTCGGCGGCTTTATAGCCTGACAAATCATCAAGGCCGACAATGCGGCCCTTATGCACGGCAATATCCCGCACATGCTCGCCATCCTGATTGACGACGGTGCCACCTTTTAAAATCAAATCAATTTGCAAAATTGCTTTCCTTGCGCTGGTGCCTAAGCTTACCTAAATAGATGGGTGACCGCCATGACAAACCATTCATTTTCCCCACAAGTTCGCCCCGACCGCGCAGTGATTTCAATTCGCGGTGAAGGTGCTCCGGCATTTTTGCATAATCTGCTCACGTGTGATGTGGCTGGGCTGGCCGTGGGGCAAGTGGCTTATGGAGCCTTGCTTTCGCCGCAAGGCAAAATTTTACATGACTTGTTTGTTTTTGATGCAGGAGAATCCGTGCTGCTGGATTGCGCTGCTTCGCAACAGGCAGCGCTGCTGCAAAAGCTCATGCTTTATAAATTGCGCGCGAAATTGGAAATTGTGGCTCGGGATGATTTGGAAGTGGCGGTTGGGGAAGAGGGCTATGCCGATCCACGCAATCAAGCATTGGGCCATCGTTTCTTTGCGGCGGCTGGCAGTTTTAACGCGGGCAATGGTTATGATGCGGCGCGTATTGCTTTGGGGCTGGCTGATAGTGAGCAGGATATTGGCTCAAATATATTATTTCCGCACGAAGCAAATTTTGATCTCATCGGCGGGGTTAGTTTTAGCAAGGGCTGTTATGTGGGCCAAGAGGTTGTGTCGCGCATGCAGCACAGGGGCACGGCGCGCAGCCGGATTTTGGCCATTGAATGTAGTTCCGATGCACCCGCCAAAGGCACAGAGATTCGCAGCGGTGCTACTTTAATTGGTGAGGTTTTATCTTCTGTTGGACAGCAAGCTTTGGCATTGATCCGAACTGATCGTTTAGCTGAGGCAACTGAACCCCTGCTTGCTGGCACAATTTCAATTCATGTGAGAACATTATGATTCATGAAGATGGCATTTGTCGATGTGGCTGGTGCGGCACGGACCCGCTTTATGTGCATTATCATGATACGGATTGGGGCGTACCCGAATATGATTCACGCGCCTTGTTTGAGAAACTTATTCTTGATGGCTTTCAGGCGGGGCTTTCGTGGATTACAATTTTGCGAAAGCGTGAAAATTTCCGCAAAGCCTTTGATGGCTTTAGGCCAGAGGTGATTGTGAAATATGATGCCCGCAAAACCGAAGCCTTAATGCAAGATGCTGGCATTGTGCGCAACCGCCTCAAGATTGAAGGCGCGGTTTTAGGCGCGAAAGCCTATTTGGAAATGGAAGATTTTTCAAAATATCTGTGGGATTTTGTGGATGGAAAACCCATCAATAGCAAAATTAAAAATATGAAACAGGTGCCAACTTCCACGCCACTTGCAGAGAAAATTTCCAAAGATTTGAAAAAGCGCGGATTCAAATTTGTGGGGCCAACTATAGTTTACGCCTTCATGCAGGCCACAGGTTTTTATAATGACCACATGATTGAGTGCCATAGGCATGAGGCTGTAAAGAGGTTAGCAAGGTGATGGCCCCTCGCGCCTGGCAGCGCATGTTATCGGGGCGGCGCTTGGATTTGCTTGATCCATCAGCGCTTGATATTGAAATTGAAGATATAGCTCATGGCTTAGCTCGGGTGGCGCGCTGGAATGGGCAAACGCGTGGCGACCATAGTTTTTCAGTGGCGCAGCACTGTGTTTTGGTGGAAGCAATTTTTCACCATTGCAACGAGCGCGTCTCTCGGCAGCATCGGCTAGTGGCCTTGCTTCACGATGCACCGGAATATGTGATTGGGGATATGATCTCGCCGTTTAAGGCCGCTCTTGGCGTGGACTATAGAGCCTTTGAGCATCGCTTAATGGCGGCCATTCATGTGCACTTTGGATTGCCAGCGAAGGCTACGGATGAATTGGAAGCCAAAGTGAAAGAGGCTGATAAAATGGCAGCTTATTTAGAGGCCACGCAGCTGGCTGGCTTTAGCATTTCAGAATCGGAAAAGTTTTTCGGGCGGCCCAAGGGTTTAAGTGCGGCGTTTCAAAATCTCGAACCGCTTTCAACCAATGAAGCTAAGGCGCAATTTTTAGCTGTGTTTAAAAAACTGGTGAGCTCATGATTATTGTGTGTGGATTGAATGCAGCACAGAGCCAGATTGATTTCCATGGTGCAAAATCAGTGATCAGTATTTTGGGGCCGGAAACCCCACACCGTGATTTTACCGGCATTGAACGCGCCCAACATTTGCGCCTCACTTTTAATGACATCAATGCCCATACTGAGGGGTTGATTTCTCCGCAAGCTGCCGATGCTGTGCGCTTAGTTAAGTTCATTCAAAATTGGGATAAGGCAGCACCCCTGCTCATTCATTGCTGGGCGGGGATTAGCCGCTCAACAGCTTCGGCGTTTACGGCTCTCTGTGTGCTGCGGCCACATGGAGATGAAATGGAATTGGCGCAAGAGCTCAGAGCTGCGTCGCCTTCTGCAACACCAAACCAGATGATTACGTATCACGTTGACCAAGTTTTGGGACGCGAAGGGCGGATGCTTAAAGCAGTGGAAAGTATTGGCCGCGGGGCCAACGCATTTGAAGGTAAACCGTTTGTGTTGAAGGCTTAGCCGTTAGCGTAGAAAATGTGATGGCCGATTTTAGTCAGGCGACGCATGTTCTTTGACCATTTTGGCTTCACATAATCTGCGTGATAATTGGTGGCGCCGCCCATCATGGCCACAGCCGGATCGCCAGCAATGGCGCGCTGAGCAATCTTTTTAGCTTGGTCCCAAGCGCCGGGTTGTTTCACATCATCTGGTTGGCCATCACAGGCGAATGAGAATTGGCACGAATTGCGCGTGCCTGACCCTTGATAAACCACACCGCAGATTGATTTAGGGAATTTTGGTGACTTCACTCGATTTAGAATAACTTTGGCCACAGCCAATTGGCCCATATCAGATTCAGAACGGGCCTCAAAATAAACCGCGCGAGCCAAGCAGTTTTCTTCAGCAAGCCGAACGCGGCGCTGGGCCACAACTTTTTGTTTTTCGGCTGATTTCAGTTTGAAAGTCTGGGCCACATCGGGCTGTTCAGGATTCACAATCAATCGTTTGGTTGCCACGGCATCGCCATCAGGATTTTTGAGATCAACGCTGGCTGGCAAAATTTTTACATCTTTATCGATCTTGGCAATTTTTGTCTTGGCTTTGGGTTTCGGCAATGGGGCTGGAACCGGGTCCATCACATCCAAACCTTCAAGATCACCCTTGCCTTCAAGCATAACTGATTGCGTGCGCAAATTGTTCATATTGATAATTGCGAAGGTTTCATTTTCAGGAAGAAGCGAACCTTTTGTGGCCAGCGCCGAAGTGGGGCTGATCAAAGGCTGAAACTCATCACTCACAACAGTATTAGCGCTGGCATTGCGGCCAATATAGTGGCCAGCAAAAGCAAAAGCAGTGACTAACATTAAGCCTGCGAAGACAAATGGCACAAAATCGCGCAATCCATTGCGGGCGGGAATTGGCTCATCAAAGTGAAGACCAGTACGGCGACGCTGCTGAAGTTGACGAGGATTTTGTACCAATGTTCGAGTACTCACTTTCATAAAAAGGGCAACTATGCCCTGTGACTAACCATATCTTACCCGCCTTTAGCATAAGTTAACCATGCGAACAACCCAAAGAAGCCATTTTTTAGCCTTATAAACGTTTAATTAACACAATGGTTAACTATATGAATTTACACCGTTTTATTGGTCTTTCTAAGCGTGGCTTGGGCTGCGGCTAGCCGGGCTATAGGCACACGGTAAGGAGAACAGGAGACATAATCCAATCCAACCTGCTCACAGAAGGAAATGGAATCGGGATCGCCGCCGTGCTCGCCGCAAATGCCCAGGCTAATCTCTGGCCTGCCCTTGCGGCCACGTTCCACAGCGAATCCAATGAGTTCGCCCACACCTGCTACATCGAGCGACACAAACGGATCACGCGGGAAAATTCCCCGTGCCGTGTATTCAGAAATAAATCTGGCGCTATCATCGCGGCTTATGCCAAACGTAGTTTGCGTTAAGTCATTGGTACCGAAAGAGAAAAACTCGGCAGACTGGGCAATTTCGCGCGCTTGCAGGGCTGCGCGCGGAAGCTCAATCATGGTTCCCACCAAATAGGCAATGGTCTCACCTGATTCTTTTTTCACATCATTGGCCACGGCATCAATGCGGGTGCGCACAGCATCAAGCTCGGCGCGGGAGGAAACCAGCGGCACCATAATTTCTGGAATAGGGGCCTTGCCTGTGGTTTTTTGCACATTGACAGCGGCTTCAAAAATGGCGCGGGCCTGCATCTCGGTTATTTCGGGGTAAGATAGAAGCAACCGCACGCCGCGGTGGCCCAGCATGGGATTTTGTTCGCGCAATTCGGCCACACGTTTGCGCAAAGCCGCAGGAGCGACGCCCAAGGCTTTGGCTATTGGCACCATATCATCACCATCGCCGGGCAGGAATTCATGAAGCGGTGGATCAAGCAAGCGAATGGTGACGGGCAGGCCCGCCATGATTTCAAATAGGGCTTCAAAATCGGAGCGCAACATCGGCAGGATTTTTGCCAAGGCGGAACGGCGGTCTTTTTCACTGTCAGCTAAAATCATTTCGCGCATGGCGATAATGCGGTCACCTTCGAAGAACATATGTTCCGTGCGCGAGAGGCCAATGCCCTGCGCCCCAAAATCGCGCGCCGTGCGCACGTCATGCGGGGTTTCAGCATTCGCCCTAACAGCCATACGGCGCGCTTGATCGGCCCAATCGAGAAGCGTGGCAAAGTCACCCGAAAGCGAAGGTTTGATCACCGCAATTTCGCCTTTGAGCACATGGCCAGTGCTGCCATCAATGGTGATCACGTCACCTTTGTGAAGCGTAAGCCCCGGGGCTTTGAGCGTGCCTTCGGCCACATCAATTTTAAGACTTGAAACACCGGCTACACAGGGCTTGCCCATGGTCCTAGCAATCACAGCCGCGTGACTGGTCATGCCGCCTCTGGTGGTGAGAACACCATCAGCAACGTGAACGCCTTTAATATCTTCAGGCGTGGTTTCGGGGCGCACGAGTATAACGCGCTGGCCCTGCCCGACCAAATCTCGTGCTTCAGCAGAATCAAAAATGATCATGCCAGTTGCAGCACCCGGCGATGCGGGCAGGCCTTGGGCTACCAGTTCACGTTTCACATCAGGATCAAGAGTAGAGTGCAACAGCTGATCAAGCGAAACGGGATCAATGCGCAACAGAGCATCGCCCCTCGTGATGTGACCAAGCTTGGCTAAGTCTGTCACTATTTTTATAGCCGCCACGGTGGATCTTCGCGCCGGGCGCAACTCTAAAAACCACAGCTGGCCTTGGGCAATGGTGAAGTCCACTTCCACAGCATCGCGCGATTGCAATTCTAATTTCGCTATAGCGTTTTGCAAATCGGAGGCCGCTTCAGGAAGGGCTTCAGTAAAAATTTTAGCGCCATCAGCCAGAGGCCAACTTTGGCGCAGCCTCGCAATCAAATCTGGACCTTGGGCTTGCTGCACATATTGCCCCTGCAACAGCGCTTCACCCGATTGTGGATGGCGGGAGGCTGCAAAACCAGCGCCTGAATTTTCTGATTGATTGCCAAACACCATGGCTTGCACAATGATGGCAAGGCCCGCATCAGCATCCACGCCATGAAGCTTTCTCTGGGTTTTGGCGCGCGGGCCATTCCAGCCACGCACTAAAGCTGTGATGGTGGACCAAAGCTGCTCACTCACATCTTGCGGGAAAGCTTGCGCTCCGTGGGTTTCGAGCTGCGATTTGAAACGTGATGTTAGTTCGCGGGCATCAGAGGTTTTGATTTCGGAAGCAGAAACATAACCCCGTTCTTCAATAAATAAATTGAGCAGGTCTTCAAAGGCAGCGGGATCATCGCCCATTACCACATGGGCATAGTTTTGAATGAAGCGGCGATAACATTCATGGGCGAATCTGGCATCGCCGGAGGATTTGGCTAAGCCTTCTACGGTCTCATCGTTGAGGCCCAAGTTCAACACAGCTTCAAGCGTGCCAGGATAAGCCACGGCAGCGCTGGGCCGAACGGCTAACAATAAAAGATTGCGCGGATCGCCAATGGCGAATCCAGTTTCGCTGGCCAGCCGGTTTAGAAATTCTGTTATATTGATTTTGAGGGCCGCAATAGTCTCAGGATCATTGGCGGCAACGGCTTTGCAGGTTTCAACTGACAGAATGAACCCGGGCGGAACAGCAAGGCCAAGCGACGCCATGGCACACAGGCCTACCCCTTTATGACCAAGTTGCTGAGGGTCAAAACTTTGCCGTTTGGCTATGTCTTTGCCAAAATAGGTGATGGATGTGAGGTTCGGTTTTGTCATGGTTCTGTTGCAATGCAGCAAAGACTTGAAAATGAACGCCGTCAAGCCATCAAATAGCAATAGGGTGAAGGATTTTCGGGCGCAGCTTGCCGATGAGGAACCAGAAGGCCACAGCCATATTCACTAAGTTCCACGCAATGCCATGCAGGAAGGCCATTTTATAAGAACCTGTGGTATCGAAGATCACGCCAGACAGCCAGCCGCCCAAGGCCATGCCCAGAACTGTCATGGTTAAAACCAAGCTGATGCGGGTGCCTGCTTCTTTGGCTGGAAAATGATCGCGCACGATTAACGCGTAACTCGGCACAATGCCGCCTTGAGCCAGCCCAAACAGAGCTGTGACGAGATAAAGCGATGTGAGGCCATCAAAGGGGATATAAAACAGCAGGGCCAAGCATTGCAGGGTTGAACCGATGATCAAAGTGCCAATGCCGCCGATTTTATCTGCGAGAAAACCTGAAGCCAAACGGCTTATCACGCCACAGCCCAACATGAGGGAGAGCATTATGGCACCCGCCGCCGGGCCAAAGCCGAGGTCGCCACAGTAAGCAATAATATGAACCTGCGGCATAGCCATCGCCACGCAACACGCAAGACCAGCTAACATTAAGAGCCCTTGGGTGAAAATTGTTCCGTCGGTGGTTTTAGAGTTTGCCACTGGGCTTATGCTATCAACTGTCGGCGAGCGCTGACGCAGCATGAGTGCCAGTGGCAACATCAGCATCACGCAAGTGATGCCGATGAAAATAAACGATGTGCGCCAGCCATAAGTTTGAATGGCCTTGGTGAGGATCGGCGGCCAGATTGTGCCAGCTAAATAATTTCCAGACGCTACAATGGCCACTGCAATGCCCCGACGTTTTTGAAACCACAATGAAACATCCGCCACCAGGGGACCGAAGGTGGTGGCGCAACCGAACAGTCCAATGAGGAGCGATGAGGCCACCACATAGGACGAGTAATTTGGCGCTAACGCTGCTGCAATGAAGCCTATACCCAGCATTACCGAACCAAACATCATCGGCACCATAATGCCGAACTTATCAGCAAGCTTGCCCATCAGCACGCCGCCCAAGGCAAAGCCAATCATAGTCATGGTGTAAGGTAGGGAGGCACCTGCCCGATCAATTCCGAAATCGATTTGGATGAAGGGCAGCACCACAACACCCGCCCACAGGCCAATGCCACCAATGGTGGAAAGAGCAATGGAGGCCGCGAGCCTGATCCAAGCATAGCGACTGTCTGGCAGATGTATGGTGAGCATGGTTGATATTCTTAGCGCAGAACCCTACATGTTGGCCATGATCAAAACAATTTTAAGACTGGTGCCAGCCCGCTTCCGCACAAAACAATCCATTATCAATGTCGTCAGATTGCAAGGCGCAATTTCGGCTGGCGGTTTACGGGCTGGGCTGAATGCAAAAGACTTAGAGCCTCTGCTCAAGCGTGCCTTTCGTAAAGGTGTTTCTGGCGTGGCATTGGCGATCAATTGCCCAGGTGGTTCACCTGTTCAATCCGCGTTAATTGCTGCGCGCATTCGCGCCCTCAGTGCTGAGAGCAAAGTTCCAATCTATGCATTTTGTGAAGATGTGGCGGCTTCTGGCGGTTATTGGCTGGCGTGTGCCGCTGATGAAATTTATGCCGATGAAAGCTCAATTGTGGGTTCCATCGGCGTGATTGCCTCTGGTTTTGGTTTTGTTGAGGCAATTAAGAAGTTGGGTGTGGAACGACGGGTTTATACTGCTGGCACGTCTAAGAATATCTTGGATCCGTTTAAGGCAGAAAAGAAAGAAGACGTGGCGCGGCTTTTGGAATTGCAGGAAGATGTGCATGAGGGCTTTAAAGCCTATGTGCGAAATCGTCGGGCTGGCAAATTGAAGGCTGAAGATAGTGAACTGTTTACAGGCGCTTTTTGGACTGGCAAGCGCGGGGTTGATTTGGGTTTGATTGATGGGCTTGGGCATATGCACGAGGTTTTGCACCGCAAATTTGGTGACAAGGTTGAAATTGCTGAAATTTCAGCGCCAAAGGGCTGGGGCTTAAAGCGCTTCGGTTTTGGTTCTGCCACAGATTTGCCGGAAGCAGCCCTCAACGCCCTTGAAACACGGGCATTGTGGTCACGTTTCGGACTGTGATAGTCTAGGTGCAAATGAGGATTAGACAGATGGGATTTTTCCGGACGGTGGCGATGATGGTGGTAGGTTATATCGCCCTCAAAACCTTGAAGCGCGCCATGAAGAATGTTGAAGCACAACAGGCCAAAGTGCAAGAGCCGCATGGCGAAGCGCCAATGAAACGGCTGAAGCTTGATCCGGTAACAGGTGCTTACGTTCCAGAAGCGTGAGCTCAAACATCGATCAATTGCTTGCTTCGGTTTACAGTGCCAAATCGAAGGACGAGGTTGCCGGTTCTTATGACCAATGGGCGGCCACTTATGATGTGGATATGCAAGCTATTGGCTATGTTAACCCCGCAGTTATGGTTGGCTTAGCGGCGCGTTATGTTGAGAATTTAGATGCGGCAATTTTTGATGCGGGGGTGGGCACCGGCATAACCGGTCACCTGCTTTCAATATTAGGTTATACCAATCTTATCGGTGTTGATCTTTCCGATGGCATGTTGGCCCGCGCCGCTGCACGCAAGGTCTATTCCACTTTGCGCAATCAAGAACTGGGGGCACCTCTCGATTTTGCAACGGCCAGCGTTGATGCCGTTATATCTTGTGGCACCTTTACGCTTGGCCATGCTCCGGCGGCTGCCTTTGATGAGTTGGTGCGGATTACCAAGCCCAATGGTTTTCTTATATTTACAGTGAGCACTGCGGCATGGACTGAGGGTGGGTTTGAAACCAAGCTAAACGCCCTTGCGGCTGCTCGATTGATTACAGAAGTCGTTCCTGTAAAAATCTATCACCCCATGCCACTTTCCAAAACTGAAAGTGGATTTACCACGCGGGCACATGTGTATCGATGCACTTGACCCTGCGTAGCTCCGCCCTTAATTGGAGCCCATGAGCCTGAACCCGACGAAATCATTCCAAGACCTTATCCTCACGCTGCATAATTATTGGGCCGCACTGGGTTGTGTTATTTTGCAACCTTATGACATGGAAGTGGGCGCTGGCACGTTTCATCCGGCTACTACATTGCGCTCGGTCGGGCCGAAGCATTGGGCTGCTGCTTATGTACAGCCTTCCCGCCGCCCGAAAGATGGGCGCTATGGCGAGAACCCAAATCGGCTGCAGCATTATTATCAGTATCAAGTGATTATGAAGCCTAGTCCACCAGACTTGCAGGCGCTGTATTTGGGTTCGCTCAAAGCCATCGGTATCGACTCATCTTTACATGACATTCGCTTTGCAGAAGATGATTGGGAAAGCCCCACACTTGGCGCTTGGGGACTTGGCTGGGAAGTGTGGTGCGATGGCATGGAAGTTTCGCAGTTCACTTATTTTCAACAAGTGGGTGGGCTTGATTGCTCACCAGTTTCAGGCGAACTCACTTACGGTTTAGAACGCCTTGCCATGTATGTGCAGGGCGTGGACAATGTTTATGATTTGAATTTCAACGGCCTTGAGGGGACACGCAAAATTACTTACGGCGATGTGTTTTTGCAGGCTGAGCAAGAATATTCGCGGTTTAATTTTGAATATGCAGACACTGCCATTTTGCACCAACATTTTATAGATGCGGAAAAAGAATGTAACGCTTTGCTCGCTGCCGGCGAACGCGATGATAAGCATGAACTGACCCTGCCCGCTTATGATCAATGCATTAAGGCTTCTCATGCTTTCAATCTGATGGATGCGCGCGGGGTTATTTCAGTTACCGAACGCCAAGCCTATATTGGCCGCGTGCGCGAATTGGCTAAAGCTTGCTGTGTGGCGTGGAGCAAGACGGCTGGCGGGCGCGCAACTGCTTAAAACTTTAACGATTGGGTAAGGCTTGCGTTTTAAGAGATTTACCTATGACGATTTCTGTCATTTGCGTGTGTTGGAATGCCGCGAAAACCATTCGCAGCTGCATCGAGTCTTTTCTTGCGCAAGATTACGCTGATAAAGAATTGGTGATCGTTGATGGCGTTTCCACCGATGGCACTTTGGATATTGTGGGCTCATTCAATTCATCTTTGATCAAGCTGCATAGCGGCAAGGACAAAGGCATTTATGATGCCATGAACAAGGGCTTGCGGCTTTATTCGGGTGATGCTGTTGGCTTTCTCAATGCCGATGATATTTTTCATTCGCCAAAAACTTTGAGTTTGATTGCTGAAGGTTTGGCCCGCGCGCCTGTAGTGTTTGGCAATATTGATTTTGTTGATAGCCATTTGAACCGCCACTTGCAGCGGCAATGGCAGCCGCTGCCTTTTAAAGTCGGTTCGTTCAAAAAAGGTTGGATGGCCCCGCATCCCACCACTTATGCCTTGCGGGCGGTTTATGATAAAGTTGGCGGGTTTGATACGGCCTATAAAATCAGCGGTGATTATGATTGGATGATCCGCGTGTTTGAGATTCACAAATATCCTAGCCAACACATCCCGCATATTTTGGCTGATATGCAATTGGGTGGCATGAGCACCTCTGGCCTCAAAGCTTCTTGGGTGAATTTGAAAGAAACCTCTCAGGCCAGGCGCAAATGGTTAGGGGCGTGGTTGATTGATCAAGCCATGGTCAATAAGGTTTTGAATCGCGCCAAGCGGATGGCTTTGGGTTAAGTTCATTTCAGGGTGACATTTCGGCTGGCGGCTGGTATTTGGCGAGGCTTAACGGAAGTGAGCCATGCCCGAATTGTTACTTGAATTATTCTCTGAAGAAATCCCCGCCCGCATGCAGGTCAAGGCCGCTGAAGATTTGCGCCAAATGGTGACCACGGCGCTGGTGGATGCTGGCCTCATTTATGAAGGCGCGCAGGCCCACGCCACGCCACGCCGCTTGGTTCTCTCAGTTGAAGGTTTGAATGCCAAGGCTGCTGACACCGTGGAAGAACGCAAAGGCCCGCGTGTTGATGCACCTAAGCCCGCCATTGATGGGTTTTTGAAATCCACCGGTTTGAGTCTCGATCAGCTCACTGTGCAGGAAGATAAAAAAGGCAAAGCCTATATTGCCGTAATTAAGAAATCTGGCCGGGCTGCTACTGATGTGATTGCGGAATTGGTGCCAACTGTTATCCGCAATTTCCCATGGCCAAAATCTATGCGTTGGGGTTCAGGGCAACTCAAATGGGTTAGGCCGCTGCAAAGCATTCTCTGCACCTTTGATGGTGAAGTGGTGCCGTTTGAAATTGAAGGCTTGGTGAGTGGCAACACCACGCTGGGCCATCGCTTTTTATCTCAAGGCAAAATTGAAGTGCGGCGCTTTGAAGATTATACTTTAGCTTTGTACAAAGCCCATGTGATTGTGGACGCGAACGCACGTCTCGAGACCATTCGCACCGAAGCCAAGAACTTGGCCTTTGCGCGTGGGCTAGAGATGATTGAAGATGAGGCGCTGCTCAAGGAAGTGGCAGGCTTGGTCGAATGGCCCGTGGTTTTGATGGGTGAGTTTGACAAAAACTTCCTCAGCGTGCCGCCCGAAGTGATCATCACCACGATTAAGAATAATCAGAAGTGTTTTTGCTTGCGTTATGCAGATGGCAAGCTTTCGCAGCATTATTTGCTGGTGGCCAACACCGTGGCGGCCGATGGCGGCAAGACCATTATTGCGGGCAATAACAAAGTGATTGCGGCGCGGCTGAGCGGTGCCAAATTTTTCTGGGATCAAGACCGCAAAACCAAGCTCGAAGATTTGCTGCCGAAGCTGGATGGCATTACGTTCCACGCCAAGCTGGGCATGGAAGGCGAACGCATCAAACGCATCGAAGCTTTGGCTGCGGAGATAGCCAAAACCATCGGTGCCGATGTTGAAAAAACCAAACTGGCGGCACGGCTTTCTAAGGCTGATCGTGTGTCGGCCATGGTGGGCGAGTTCCCAGAATTGCAAGGCTTGATGGGGCGGTACTACGCACTCGATCAAAGCATTGATGCTGAAGTGGCCGATGCCATTCGTGATCACTACAAGCCGCAGGGGCCGAGCGATTCAATTCCAGTTTCTAAAATCGGTCAGGCTGTGGCTCTGGCAGATAAGTTAGATACGCTTGTGGGCTTCTGGGCGATTGATGAGAAACCTACGGGATCGAAGGATCCTTACGCGCTACGCAGAGCGGCGTTGGGAATCGCTCGCACTTTGATAGAGAAAGAGTTGCGTTTGAACCTTGCTGATGCGATTAAATCGAGTCGAGTTTTCTATCCTAAAGAAATGATGGCAAGCACTGCAAAATCTCAAATGGCAGATCGTGAAGGATCAAGCATTGAGAAGGCGGGCGATGTAGTTTTTGATGACCTCCTCTCCTTTTTCGCTGATCGTCTCAAAGTTTATCTTAAAGACCAAGGAGCGCGGCATGATTTGATTGATGCGGTGTTCTCACTGGGTGGGCAGGATGATTTGTTGATGGTGGTGCGCCGTGTGGAGGCGCTGTCTAAATTTCTTGACTCCGATGATGGCAAGAACTTGCTTTCTGGTGTGAAGCGGGCGGCGAATATTCTTCGCATTGAAGAGAAAAAAGATGACCGCAAATATTCTGGTGATGTGAATTCAGCACAACTGATCAAGGGTGAAGAGAAGACTTTGCATCAGGCCATTTCATCAGCCTCCGCACTCGCACGCAAGGCTGTGGAAGCTGAAGATTTTGAAGCAGCCATGCGCGCTATAGCCAAATTGCGCGGGCCTGTTGATGCCTTCTTCGAGCAAGTGACTGTGAACGACCCTGACCCCACATTCCGCGAAAACCGTTTACGCCTACTCAACCGCATCCGTGAAGCCACGGCAGAAGTGGCGGATTTCTCGAAGATTGAGGGTTAGCGCAACCGCCAAGCAGCGCCATCACGCAACACAGCCTCGGCATCTGGCGTAAATGTGGAGTTGTCTTCGTGCAGGATTAGGCCCGGCAATAATTGCATTGGCGCGCGTGAACCCTTGATGCCTTGAACGATCACGCGAGAAGCTGCGGTTCCGGTGCGGGCATAAAGCGGGGCAACGCGGATGTCGCCGAATTTACCTTCCATAGCGCCCAGAATTTTTCCCAATGTTTCAGCGCGGTGAATGAGCGTTACGGTTCCACGCAACATCACCATGGCGTGCATCACCTTGATCCATAAATCGAGATCTTCAGGACCAAAGGCGTGGGCGGTGGCTTTTAACAAACTGGGTGAAGGGGTTACTTTGCCATCTTCAAAATAAGGTGGATTGGCAAAAGCGTGGGCAAAGGAACCATGCTCTGGCATGTGCGCCAATTCACGGCGCATGGCATCTTTCACATCGGCAGTGATCACATGCACGTGATCTGAAAGATTATTGCGCTTGGCATTTTGCTCGCAAAGCACGGCATAGCGGGTGGCGATTTCAATGCCGGTGACATGCAGCAATGGATTGCGGGCGAGAAGGCAGAGCGACACAACACCAGCGCCGATGCCTGCTTCAAAAACTGTTTCGCCGTCAGTTGCTGGTATGGTGGCGGCTAGAAAAACGGCATCAATTCCAGCACGATAACCTTTTTCCGGCTGCAAGATATTAAGCTTGCCGCCCAGAAACGCATCTTCCGAGAGTGAGCTTGGCATGGCCATGCCCGCCGCTAGTAGGCGCGGGGTGGTGCTTGCCAGTGTTTCAGTTGCCATTTGCATTTTGTCCAGACTAATCACCTGATGGTTAGCGAGAGGTTACTAAGCTTGCAAGAATCAAGTAAATTTCAACTCGTTGCAATCAAAAAAATTTTGAAGTTGAGCAATGCATTAACCTGAATTTGGCAAAACCAAGCTGCGGTAGATCTGGATTTGCACTATGTTTGCTTGGCTAAAGCTCAAAAATATTCTCGTCTCGGCAGCAAGCTTCATGTTTGGCTTGGCCGTTGTTGGCGGTGTTTTTTTTGTGAACGAGCGGGCTGTTGGCCTGATGCTGCGCGAAGACTCCCAATCGACTTCGCTTGCCACTGCAAAACTGTTCGAATCGAACTTGCTCGATATTGGTGATATTTTGGATGGTGCCAAGCCTAGCGAAGCGACAAAGAGCTTTGTTCGCACCACTATGAAAAATGCCAATGTTGAAAAATTCCTCCTATATAATTTAGCAGGCGAGAAAGTTCTCGACTCGACTAACCTACAATTCGTTGCGCAAGGCAATTCGCTCTTCAAAGATTATGGCTCAAAAACTTTTGCCGATATGCTGCAGGCCGAGCCAACTGTTAACTTGCTTGCCGAGGAACGCATTGTTGGCACTGAACTTGTCGCGCAAACTTTTATGCCACTGGTGCAGGATGGCGTTACAATCGGCGCTACTGAAGTTTTCGTAAACCAAACACTGCGCGCACAGATGTTGCGGCGCGGGTTTGGGCTTTCGTCAATTCTGGCAGCATTGGTTGCTGCCATGGGCTTTGTGGTTCCAGCTTTTGGGTTTCATTGGCGCACACGGCAAAAATTGCGCGCTGATGACAGCATTCAATTTCTGGCCGATCACGACAGCTTAACGAGGTTGCCCAATCGTCGTTATTTCATGGCTCAGCTTGAAAAAAAATTACACGAAGCTTCGCAGGCAGATACCAAAACGCTGTTGCATTTCGTTGATCTTGATTATTTTAAAGAGTTCAATGACCGTTATGGCCATGCCTTTGGCGATGAAATGTTATGTGCGGTGGCCGGGCGCTTGAAAGGAGCTTTGCGCGCTGGCGACATGGTTTCACGCATCGGTGGTGATGAGTTTTTGATAGCTCAATATGGCTTGAAGGGCGAGGCAGGAATTTCTGCTGCCACCTACCGCATTGTGGATAGTTTTCAAAAGCCATTTCACATTATGGGTCAAGAAATTATGGCTTCCATAAGTATGGGTACGGCAGTGAGCCCACAAGATGGCACCGCAGCCGAACAACTGATTAAGAACGCTGATACGGCCGTTTATGTGGTGAAAGGCAAAGGCCGCAATGGCCACTGCCAATTTGAGCCGCAATTTGATGATGCACAAAAGAAGCGCCAGCATCTTGAACGGCTGGTGCGCGCGGCTGTTGAACGCCAGAGTTTTGAAATATACTACCAGCCAATTTTTAAAACGACATCAAAGGAACTCAAGGGTTTTGAAGCTCTGTTGCGATTGAAGGATGAGCACGGCCAATTCATTTCGCCTGCAGAGTTTATTCCAGTTGCGGAAAATATTGGGGTAATTGACGATATTGGAGCTTGGGTGCTGTGCGAGGCATGTTCTGCAGCCGCGAATTGGCCAAGCCAATTGCAAATTTCAGTGAACTTGTCGGTTTCGCAGTTTCGCAACCAAAGCATTTGCGCAAGCGTGGGGGCCGCATTGAGCAAGAGCAAACTCGATCCAAGACGTGTGATTTTAGAAGTGACCGAGAGTTTGCTGTTGTCTGATGCTGAATTTACAATGGTGCAAATTCGCGATCTCAAAAAGCTTGGTCTTTCGATTGCCATGGATGATTTTGGCACGGGCTATTCCAGTTTGAGTTATCTGCTGAAATATCCATTTGATATTATTAAGATTGATCGGTCATTCGTTACGGCCCTCACTGGCAATAATGATATGGCACGAACCGTGGTTGAAACCATCATAACCTTGGGTCACACAATGAACATGAAGGTGACGGCAGAAGGCGTTGAAATTGAATCTCAGGCGGATGTTTTACAAGAATTGAACTGCGATGACATGCAAGGATTTTGGCTCGGAACACCTGTGGCTGGCAGTGAAATTTCTGCGGTAATTTTGAACAATTTTAATTGCTTACATCATGACAGGCAGAAGTTGGTTGACGAGGTTGCGAGGCGAGCAGCGCTGTAAGCCCGGCAGCGGCAATGCGTCACCTTTGATCATCGATAAATTCGGTTCCTAATTGGCAAAAATCTACGAAGGTTCAGAATGGGTGTTGTTTTAGCATTTGATGGTGGGGCAGATAAACCAGTTGCAAGTCTTGACGCACTGGTTTCATTGACAGCGCCTGATATGACTTTGGTGAATGAGTTTATTTTAGAAAAAGCCCAAAGCCATGTGGAGCTTATTCCAGAACTTGCAGGCCATCTCATTAATTCTGGCGGAAAGCGCATCCGGCCAATGCTCACTTTGGCTGCGGCGCGGCTGTGTGGTTATGCTGGTTCACACCATTTGAAATTGGCCATGTCGGTTGAGTTTATGCATACTGCCACTTTGCTGCATGATGATGTTGTGGACGAAAGTGATATGCGGCGTGGCAAACAGGCAGCGCGCGTGATCTGGGGTAACCAAGCTTCAGTTTTGGTGGGCGATTATTTGCTGGGCCAAGCTTTTAAAATGATGGTGGAAACCGGATCGCTTGATTGCCTGCGCATTTTATCAGAAGCCGCTTGCACCATTGCTGAAGGCGAAGTGCTGCAGCTTTCAGTTTCACAAGACACTTCAACCACGGAAGATTCATATCTCAAAGTTGTTGGAGCGAAAACTGCTGCATTGTTTTCGGCTGCTGCCAAAGTGGGTGGAGTTATTGCAGGCAAGCCACGCAATGAACAAGAAGCGCTTGAATCATTTGGGCGAAATCTTGGCATTGCTTTTCAATTGGTGGATGATGCGTTAGATTATTCTGGCAAACAGTCATTGCTGGGCAAAGCTGTGGGCGATGACTTCCGCGAACGTAAAATCACCTTGCCGGTCGTTCTTTCCTTCCGTCGTGGCTCTGCTGAAGAACGCAATTTCTGGAAACGCACTTTAGAAAAAGGCGAACAGACCGATGATGATTTGATTTATGCCACGAAGTTGATGGAGCGCCACGGCGCAATTTCCGATACCATTGAGCGGGCGAGGCACTATGGAGCAATGGCTTGCGATGCTTTGGCCATTTTTCCAGATAATGAATGGAAGGTCGCTTTGCTTGAATCCGTGGCGTTTTGCATATCACGGGCACATTAATGAAAAAGCTTCCCGCCAAATCAATGACGGTCGTATTGCCATTTTTGCTTTCATTTATAATGTCTGGTGTAATCTCGTTTATTGCAACGTTGAAAGCCTTTAGATTTTCAGATGGCTTGGTTTTGCATTGGATGCAAGCTTGGGGGCTATCTTGGATGGTGGCGTTTCCGGTGGTGTTATTTGTGCTTCCACTGGTGCGCAGGATTGCATCGTTGATCGTCGAAAAACCTTAAAGCAGACTCGCCGAGCGCACCCACCAATTTGGATTTTTGATGGAGAGCCTTGCGGCGGCGGAGTTGGCTTCGGCGTGGCTTGACGTGAGGCCAAAACAAGTGGCGCCTGAGCCAGACATGCGGACTGCAGAAAAGCAGGGCTCGGTCGCTAACGCTGCTAAAACGGATTTAATTTTAGGTTCAACCGCAATTGCTGCATCGGTTAAATCATTGCGCCATTCGAGTGGGTTTTCAACATTGACAGCACCGCGAAAATTTTCACTCAGGTTTAGCCCAAGGTTGTTAAACACTGTTTGAGTGGATGACGGCAAGTTGGGGTTTATCAGCACGATTGCAGATGATAAATTTATCGTCAGTGTACTGATGATTTCACCAATACCTTGCATGCGTGCTGGTTTTTGCAAATAACAAACTGGCACATCTGCGCCCAAGGTTTTTGCTAAGGCTTGGATTTGAGGTTGCGTGACTGAGACCTCTAACATGCGAAAGAGTGCCCGCAAAAATGCGGCTGCGTCGGCAGATCCGCCACCAATTCCGGCTGCCACAGGCAAGTTTTTTTCGAGCTGAATTTCAAGCTGTGGAAGCTCTATATTTTCCGTTTGGCAAATTTTCTGCGCCACGTGCAAAGCCTTAAAAATAATATTGTCTTCACCCGTTGGAACCAAAGCGGCGAAGGGGCCAGTTATCGTGAGACTTGTAGTTTGGGCTTTTCGTATGCGAAGTTCATCTGCAATATCTGCAAAGGCCACCACGGAATCAAGCTGGTGGTAACCGCCTGGCCCACGGCCCAGCACATGCAGTGCTAAATTTATTTTGGCGCAGGCCTTTTCAGAATACCAGTTGGACAATTAGGGTGTCACAGCAGCTTTGGTGTCAACAAAGCCATTCTTCAGCTTGGCTTCAATGTTTGGCAAATCAACCGGTTCCGGATGATTATCCTTCGCATGTTGCCATTGAAAATAAGCCTCAGTTTTACGCCCAGCATGCCAATAGGCATCGCCCAAATGATCAGCAATTGTAGGGTCCGCCGGGTTTAAATCAACGGCGCGCTCCAAATAGCTTGCAGCTTGCTCATAGTCACGCAAGGTGAAATAAGCCCAGCCTAAACTATCAACAATATACCCATCGTTGGGGCGCAGATCGACCGCTTTTTTCACCATGGCAATAGCTTCATCCAACTTCACACCGCGATCAATTAATGAATAGCCGAGATAGTTGAGAACTGAAGGTTCATCTTTTGAAATCTCGAGAGCCTTGCGGAAATCGGCTTCAGATTTATCCCAGGTTTTTTGCCGATCAAAGGCAATGCCACGATTGTAATAGAGCTGCCAATTATTGGCTTCTGCTGGAGGCAAAAGTTCAATGGCTTTAGTGTAGGCCTCGATGGCATGATTGAAATCATCGCTCACGCGGTAGATATTGCCGAGCGAAATCCACGCATCGAGATTTATCGGTTCGCGTTTGATCACTGCATTCAAGCGCGTGATGGCATCTTGGCTTTTATCTAAGCGTTGCAGGTTGATGGCAATTTGCGTGTCGGCATAGGTGCGCAAGGGTGAAGTTTGCGGCACCAGCTCAAAAGCATTCACAGCCGCCTGATATGATTTCATGTCGCTGTAAATATCGCCAAGCAGAGACTGTGTTACAGGTTGATCGGCATTGAACGACAAGGCGAGTTGCGCATAAACTTGGGCAACTTCTATGCTTTGCTCATCATTCATGGCAGCGGCCAGCGAGAACAAGGCTTCGCCTGCACCAGCGCCCGGTGTTACGATAAAGGCATCAGGCTTTTGCTTGGCGGCCACGCGCGCCAAAGCCGTTTCTACCAACACGTTTTGCTTCACTTCACCTAAAAAGGCACGATAGACTTTCTCAGCATCGGCACCACGATTATTGCGCTCTAGATAATTGCCGTACGCTTGCACAACGCGAAGGCTTGTGCCCGCCATGTCATAGGCTTTTTTATAGGCGGCTTCAGTGCGGAGGCCTGAATTTAAATAATCGGCAATTAACGCGGCATGGAAGGCTTTGAAATTTGCAAAAGACTCTTGAGCATCAAGTTTGTCCAGCTCTTTCAAAGCGGCATTGAGCGAACCTTCACCCGCATAAGACCATGCGGTGAGCAAGGTGGAGGTGAGTTCGCCCACTGGCGTGTAAGCGGCTTCGGCAAAATTTTCGCGGGCTTGAGTATAGCGGCGGTTGCGGAAATCTTTCAAGCCCAACACAATGCGGGCCATGCGCTGCTGGCTGTTGAACGAGACAACTTTTTCAGCCGTGGCTTCGGCTTTGGCAATGTCGCCACTTGATAGGGCAAGTTGAAAAAGGCGCTCAATAAGAACTGGATTGTTGGAATCTTGTTTTAGTGCCGCTTGTATAAAATCAGCCGCTGCTTCACCATCGCGCAGCCTTGTTGCTGTGCGGCCTGCAAGGTAATTGCCGGCGAATGAGGTTTCTACATCGGCGCGGGCTTGTGGTGCCAACATTGTACCACACAAAAGAAGTGCTGAAAGGGCATTGCAAAGTTTCATCATGGTTCCACTGTTGAGCAACCCAAGCCACATGGCCTGTAGGTGCGATTCATCACCTAAGATTGGGGTTTTTTGTGGATGCCCGCAAGCAAAAAGGGTGGGCCTTCAAATTTGAAAGCACCACCCCAATTTTCGGGATCAAGACCCGCCGATTACTTGCTGACGTAAACTGACTTGTTGATTACGTCCTGACC
>JANLPA010000155.1:0-19163 GCA_031366855.1 Hyphomicrobiales bacterium
GCCAACGCTTTCAGCTAAAGGCTGCACGCGTTTGCCAAAGGCTTCTCCCTGATAAGTGAAGGCCAATTCGGCACCATGCTTTGCTAATTCTGTGGCGATGCCCCAGGCAATTGAGTGGTCGTTAGCGACACCCATTACGAGACCGCGTTTGCCTTGCATCAATCCATTCATGTTTATTATCCGTTGTAACGTTGCATCACGAGGGTTGCGTTGGTGCCGCCAAAGCCGAAGCTGTTGGACATCACGGTGTCTATTTTGGCATTGTCCACGCGGTTGCGCAAAATGGGCACACCCTCAAATTCAGGGTCGAGTTCCTGAATGTTGGCGCTCTCAGCCATGAAGTTATTTTTCATCATCAGCAAACAATAAATTGCTTCCTGAACACCCGTTGCCCCAAGCGAATGGCCGGTGAGCGATTTGGTTGATGAGATCGATGGAATGTCTTGGCCAAACACTTCACGAATGGCTTCGATTTCTTTTTTATCGCCCACAGGAGTCGATGTGCCATGTGGGTTGATATAATCAATCTTACCCTTCACAGTGCTCATGGCATTTCGCATACAGCGTATAGCACCTTCGCCTGAAGGCGCCACCATGTCGTAACCATCAGATGTGGCACCATAGCCAACAACTTCGCCATATATTTTTGCGCCGCGCGCCTTAGCGTGTTCCAATTCTTCGAGAACGATAACGCCAGCGCCACCGGCTATCACAAAACCATCGCGGTTTTTATCATAGGCGCGAGAGGCCACGGAAGGTGTTTCATTATATTTGGAGGACATGGCCCCCATGGCATCGAATAGCACTGATAAAGTCCAATCCAATTCTTCACCGCCGCCAGCGAACATAACATCCTGCTTGCCCCATTGGATCATTTCTGTGGCATTGCCGATGCAATGGGCCGATGTGGCGCAGGCTGATGAGATTGTGTAGTTCACGCCGCGAATGCCAAAGGGTGTGGCGAGAACTGCTGAATGTGCTGACGACATGGAAGGCGGCACTGCAAAGGGGCCGACGCGCTTTGGGCCTTTTTCACGCGTTGTATCGGCTGCTGCCACAATGGTTTTGGTTGATGGGCCGCCAGAGCCCATGATGATTCCGGTGCGTTCGTTCTTCACATCTTTTTCTTCGAGGCCGGAATCTTTAATGGCTTGCTCCATAGAAGCATAGTTCCAAATGCCGCCATCGCCCATAAAGCGGCGGGCACGGCGGTCAACCAATTCGGAATCAAAATTTGGTTGGCCATGCACTTGGCTGCGAAAGCCAAGCTCGGCATATTTATCGGCGCGCACAATGCCAGATTTGGCAGCGCGTAAAGATGCTGTAACTTCATCAGGATTATTGCCAATGCACGAGACAATGCCCATTCCAGTGATAACGACACGACGCATATTGAACTCCTACGATTGGAACAGACCGACCTTCATATCGGTTACATTGTAAATCACTTCACCATCCGCTTTCATCACGCCATTGGCCACCGCCAATTTAAGCTTGCGTAAAATAAGCCGCGTCACTTCAACTTCATATGTGACCTTTTTAATTTTGGGCGTGACCATGCCGGAAAATTTAACCTCGCCAACGCCTAAAGCGCGGCCACGGCCGGGCTCACCCAGCCACCCAAGGAAGAACCCGGTGAGCTGCCATAAAGCATCAAGACCGAGGCAACCCGGCATCACCGGATCTCCTTGAAAATGGCACGGGAAAAACCACAGGTCTGGTTTAATATCAAATTCAGCAACAATTTTGCCAAGCCCAGCAGCGCCACCTTTTTCTTCCACATGGGTGATGCGATCAAACATCAACATGGGCGGCAGCGGCAATTGTGCATTGCCTAGACCAAATAATTCGCCACGCCCGCAGGCGAGAAGTTCATCATAGAGAAAGCTAGATTTACGGTCAGTCATGCGTTGCGCTCGAGCCTTGGTTAGTATGAGGCTTCTCTTTACACGGGTCGAGCTGTGGATAAAAGCTAAGAAAATGATGCTGTGGACGGCGTTAGCGCAAACCTAACTTATGTGAGCGCGTGGGCAATAGTCCAGATTCCCCAACCGATCAGAACTGTGCCAGCAAAACGGCTTATCTGGCTCCCAGCGGGGCTTAACTTTTCAAGTGCAACGTAAAGTGCCAAGCCCACAATCCAGCGGAGTTCCATCACGCCGCCATAAAACAATAGCCCCATCAAAACCCAACAACAGCCCACGCAATAAACCCCGTGCGACAAGCCCATGTTGAAGGCACCGCCTGTTCCTTTTTTCCAGTGATGCGTAAAATACATCAACGGTGTTTGGCATTTACGCAAGCAGGCCGATTTTAGGGGCGACATTTGGTAGAGGCCCGCCGCAATGAGAAGGCCACCACCAATGGCAGAGCTGGCCACCGCCATCATCATCGAAAGTTCGATTTTAGTTCCAAGCAAGAGTTGCAGGATAACAATAGTCAGAGAAAATCCTGTCCAGATCAACAGATACCCTGAGACAAATGCGGTGAGCCGTGCAGCAGCACCTGAACCTTCCTGCAACTTCCTACTAATTGCCGCATATGTGAGGATGGCGGGAGCTGCCGAAGGCAACATCATCGCCATCATCATGGTCCACCACATCATAAAAAGCAGCAACGGATAGGTAGACCCGCTTGAACCATCTGAGATTTCGACCATCATCAGACGGTCCCCCATCTGCAATGTGGCGATCAATCCTACAATGACAACCAAGGCAAGTCCCACCAGCACTATCCAGCGCTCATTTTTCGCTGAGATTTCAATTATCGACATTTTTTCAAGAGCCGTTCAAGTTTAATGAACAACACCCTGACCAGTTAGATGCAGCATGGCCAGATGGGCATGACGACCTTTGGTTTCCAGTTTTATTGGACCCTTTGAGGTTATTGTGCCGCTGGCAAACTCGGCATCGGCATATTCAAATCCTTGCCGGATAGAGACGCGTGCATGATGGGCTTTATTGGTGATCGGGTTACGAATAGCTTCGGTTTTAACATCAACCACGCCCGGCACATTCAGATGGCCTGTGCAGCTTTTCATGTCCACCTCAAACGCGATGGGCTTGAACATGGGATCGTGAACTTTCTCACACATTGAAATGAAAACTTGGAAGAATGTGGCGCCCGGTTCAGTGTCTTGTCCCGACATAATTTTGAGCAGAGCCTCGCGTTGTTCTGGGGTCGCACGTTCATCTACAATCGGTAATATCTCGCCATGGCCCATGTGGATGGCACCCGGCCAAGCTGCCGTTGCGGCCCAGCGCAGGCCATCAAGTTTCACCTTACCATAATGACCTTTTTCGATTTGCATCCCCACCGCCGCGCGGCATGTGCCATCTGTGGGCAGTGCGTTGAACTGGCAAGGACAACCATAGGAACAGTTACAAGATGCGATTTCAGGACCGCGTATCATCCATTCAGTTAAAGCCATAACAGCCTCCTTCAAACAAAGGCCCCCGGACCTTAAATTGATAGCAGGTTTTATGAAGATTTTCTAGTGATGTGCCGAACCTAAATTTGAGATCCGTGATTAGTTCACAACTTCACCCGGATATGCGCCCCAGAGCATCGACTGTTCGACATAGCCTGAATAGCCACCCACGCTCACGTCGCACCACGTGCCATCGCAAGATTTAACTTCGCCCATGGCTCCGGCGGATAAGTTGGCAATCACGCCGCTTTTCATTGATGCGCTTTGCTGCAACACTGTGAATTGGTCTTTGCGCCACGGAGCGATCAGCACATTGCGCTTGCCCGAAAGCATGTTCTGCAAAATCCAGCCTTCAGCACCTTCGCTATCTCTTATGCGCCGCCAGGTCTCAAACTCGGCGATGATTTCAACAGGGAGGCCTTTGCTTTGAAATACCCACGCCACTGGATGGTCGCTGGATGGGCCTTTGCGCACATTCACTTTTTCGGCCTTTAGTGTCACAAAGCGCGGAATTGGCAGGCCTGAAGACCCAAGCTGCTGGGCCACCACATCGGCTTTGCCATCACTATTGCTTTGCACGCGGCCAATTTTGCCGATGAACGACCACGCAACGCCCGCCGCCAGCCCAAGGCAAGCCATCACAACAATCGCGGTTGCCGCACGCTGTTTTGCTCTGCCTTGTTTTGCCACGTCGAGATTCCTAAAACTTAACCAATGACTGACAAGCCAAGGTTAAGATTGTGTCAACGCCGCGACCAAGCTAGGAAGCGGCATGACCAAAAGCAGCTTTAATATAACCTCTAAGACGCTCATGGCCAAGGGCTGGTCCAGTCTGTGGCAAATGAAAGTGGATGCCCGCCTCAGCAATGGCACCCATGTGGAACTGGACCGTGAAGTGGCAGACCATGGTCATGGCGCTTCAATTTTGCCAATTGACCGTGAGCGCGGCACAGTGCTGCTGGTGCGCCAGTGGCGAGCGGGTGCTGCTTTTACCGGGCATAATGGCTGGCTGATTGAAACTTGTGCTGGCCTTCTTGATGCCGATGATCCGGTGGGCTGTGCGCGACGCGAAGCTTATGAAGAACTTGGCACCAATGTTCAAAATATCAAACATCTCTGCGATTGTTTTTCAACACCTGGTGCTGTATCCGAGCGAATAAGCTTGTTTGTTGCTGATTATAACTTAGCCGATCGAGTGACCGCTGGGGGCGGTCTTGCACATGAACATGAAGATATTGAAGTGATTGAAATGCCCCTGCTTGCGGCTTATGATTTGATTGCAAGTGGCGACATTCTCGATGCAAAAACAATAATTTTACTGCAATATGCTGTTTTGAGTCTCAGTGTCTAATCACAAGATTCTGATCAAAAAATAAAGAAACTCTATTTTGCACCGCTCTACTTTGCCGTTAGAAGGCTTGGCAAAGGAGACACCTATATATGTCCATCACACGCCGCAGACTGCTCAGGTTTTCAGCCGCAGCAGGCCTCACCCCTTTTACGTCAAGTTTTGTGCAAGCGGCTGATTGGGGTGCTATTGAAACTGAGGCTAAGGGCCAAGAGGTTTATTTCAATGCCTGGGCTGGAGCTGATACCATCAATGCTTACATTGCGTGGGCGGCTGAGCAAGTGAAGGCGCGCTATGGTGTGACGTTAGATCATGTGAAAATCACTGATACGGCTGAAGTTGTGAAGCGCGTGCGTGATGAAGTGGCGGCTGGTAAGATTGATGGCTCGGTTGATCTGGTGTGGATCAATGGTGAAAATTTTCGCGCACTGAAAACCGAGAAATTATTATTTGGGCCTTTTGCGGAAAGCCTGCCAAATTTTGCTTATGTCGATGTGAGAGGCAAGCCCACGACACTGCAAGACTTCAGCGAATCTGTTGATGGTATGGAAAGCCCGTGGGGCATGGCGCAATTTACATTCTTTGGCGATGGCGCAAAATTTTTATCGCCACCCAAAAGCATGATTGAGCTTGCAGCCTTCGCCAAAGCCAATCCGGGCCGTGTGACCTTTCCAGCCCCGCCCGATTTTCACGGCACTACTTTTTTAAAACAGGCCTTGGTGGAAGCAACTGCTGACAAAGGTATTTTTGCAAAACCGATTGATGCTAGCGCTTTTGCGGAGGTGGCAAAACCATGGTTGGCATTCTTGGATGACATCCGCCCATCACTATGGCGCGAAGGCACGCAATATCCAAAATCGCAAAGTGAAATTACGCAAATGGTGGCGGATGGTGAGTTGTTGATTGGTCTTTCGTTCAACCCCAATGAGCCTGCAAATTTGGTGGCTGCGGGCACTTTGCCAAAGACCACAATTGCTTGGCAACATGCGGGCGGCACGATTGGCAATTCACATTTTGTGGCTATCCCAACCAATGCAAAAGCCAAAGCTGGGGCACAAGTGATAGCGAATTTTCTGCTCTCGGCTGAAGCCCAAGCGCGCAAAAATGATTTGAAAATCTGGGGCGATCCAACAGTTTTGGATGTGACTAAGTTATCGGGCGAGGATGCCAAACAATTTGCAACCCTTCCAGCCCCCGGTAGTGTTATATTTTCGGGTCCAGCTCTGCTAGAACCTCACGCAAGCTTTGTGGCTTTGATTGAATCCACTTGGCTTGAAAATTACGGTAAAGGTTGAGGTGAGGATTTACTTCGCCCTCCACCAGCTGTCATCCCGACGAAAGTCGGGACCCAGAAGTCTTGGTTAGATGGATAAAATCTTAACACCGAGCCCGCGAGGCTGGGTCCCGACTTTCGTCGGGATGACAATTAAAAAAAATGAAGTCGCACTGGGTTTGCCGTTGATACTATTTTTTGCCCTCCCTCTCAGTGCAAGTATTTTTTTTGCACTCGGCGGTCTATTTGATATCACTGGCTGGACAGCATTCCTCTCCCACCCACAACTTTGGCCTGCCTTGCAACTTGCTTTATTCACAGGGCTCATCAGCACTGGCATTTCATTGTTTGTTGGGTTGCTAATTGTGTCTGGCCTCTATCAAACCGAATGGTGGCCCCGTCTTTCTACACAAGTTGGGTCCATGCTTGCGGTGCCGCACTTGGCTTTGGCCGTTGGCGTTTCATTTTTAATCATGCCCAGTGGGTTTATTGCGCGGGCAATTGCCGTGTTTGCCGGATGGGCTGTGCCACCCAATTGGGTGACCACGCATGACCCTTATGGCGTGGCTTTGGTTACGTGTTTGGTGATTAAAGAAACACCATTTCTGATTTGGATTCTTGCGAGCGTCTTAAATCACGAAGATGTTCAGCGCGACCTTGCGGGTCAGCGTGCCGTCGCTTTAAGTTTGGGCCACAACATGACATCAATTTGGTTGCGCGTTTTTCTGCCGCAGATTCTGCCAAAACTTTTGTGGCCTGTGTTCGTGGTGTTTACATATGCCGTTACTGTGGTTGATATGGCTCTGGTGATCGGCCCAACCCAGCCACCCACGCTTGCCATCATCGTATGGACCGATATCAATGATGCTGAAGTTTTAAACAATGCGCGTGGTGGTGTGGGGGCAATTTTCTTGTCGCTTGCTATTGCGCTGGCGGCTCTGTTCGTTTGGAGTATTGGCAAGATGCTGGCTGCGAGGCGCAAGTGGTTGACCGTGGGACCATCATTCAAAACGAGACCTCGTTTATATCTTGCTCCTATTCTGATTTTAAAATTCTTTGCAATATATGCTCTTGCTATTGCAACACTCATGCTTCTCTCCTTCGCACCTCTTTGGCCGTTTCCACAACTGTGGCCGCAAACTCTCAATGCCACGGCGTGGCTTCGTGTGTGGAGCAATCCCTCTGCGCTCATCACCAGTCTTGCCCTCGCATTCGCAACCACCGCAACAGGCCTCACGCTGATTGTTGCGTGGATGGAAAGCCAGCCGAAGGCCCATGATAAAATTGTCTTGGTCCTCAGCGCAACAGCTTTGGGTTTACCTGCAATTTTAGTGTCACTCGGCCAATACCGCGCTTTCCTTCATGTGGGTCTCACCGGAACTGTGGCGGGTTTATTTCTCGCTCATCTTATCCCTGTAACAGCTTATATGTTCATCGTGCTCGCTGGCCCTTACCGGAGTTTTGATCCACGGTGGCGCTCTTCGGCCTCAGGGCTGCTCGCAAGTTTTCCACGGTTTTTATGGAGCATAAAAATGCCATTGCTTAAAGCGCCTTTGCTGGCCGCTAGCGCCATTGGCTTTGCCGTGAGTTTTAGCCAATATGTGCCAGCGCAGCTTATCTCTGCTGGCCGCTACTCAACTTTGCCCATGGAGGCGGTGACGCTGACTTCTGGAACCAATCGCCCGCTCACGGCAGCTTTCACATTGCTACTAATGGTGCCGCCTTTACTGGCATTTGTGGCCGCTGCTTATTTTGGCAGAAGCCGCTGGAGAGCAGCATGAGTTTGGTTCTCGAAAAGATTTCTGTCTTTGTTGGTGATAAACGCATTTTTGAACCGTTCTCGCTCAGTATTACACTGGGTGAAATCGTAACAGTGATGGGGCATAGTGGCAGCGGTAAAACGTCTTTGCTCTCTGCTGTAGCTGGTGATTTGCCTGAACCACTTTATGCCGTTGGCCATGTGATTTTGAATGGCCTAGACTTAACGCGCATCGCTCCAGAAAACCGTCGTATAGGCCGTTTGTTTCAAGACGATCTTTTGTTTCCGCATCTCACGGTTGGAGAAAATCTTTTATTCGGCATGGCACGCGGGCCAAAATTAGAGCGTGAAGCGGAAATGAAAACTGCACTGCACAGCTTGGAACTTGATGGCTTCGAGAATCGCGCACCTCATACTCTATCAGGCGGGCAGCGCTCTCGTGTGGCTCTCATGCGCGCCCTTCTCGCTAAGCCTGATGCCATGCTGCTTGATGAACCGTTCAGCAAGTTAGATAAAACGCTTCGCGCCTCCATTCGAGATTATACATTTACACATTTGAGGACGCGCAAAATTCCAACTCTTTTGGTCACCCATGATCCAGAAGATGTGCCGCAAGGCGGGCGGGTGATTTATGTTTGATCGGTACGCACTTAAAATCACCAAGCCGCTATTTGATGGACTTGCACGGCAAGTACACCAAGCGGGATTCAATGCAGATCAAGTGACCTTCGCCAGCTTCGGCTTTGGTATGGTATCAGCGTTGTTGATTGCCGCAGGTCACTCGTATCTTGCAATAGTGCCGTTGCTCGCAGGTCGCCTGCTTGATGGGTTAGATGGCGCGGTTGCAAGGATCACCACACCAACTGACCGAGGTGCTTATCTCGACATCAGTCTCGACTTTCTGTTTTACGCAGCCGTGCCTCTGGCTTTTGCAACAACTGACCCGCTGGCTTCTGCTGTTTTGCTGGCAGCCTTCATTGGCACGGGCACGAGCTTTCTGGCTTATGCGACCATCGCAGAAAAACGCGGCGACAAGAGCACCGACTATCCCTCGAAGTCGTTCTTTTATTTGGGCGGGCTGGCCGAAGGTACGGAGACAATCACCTGCTTTGTGCTCATGTGCCTGTGGCCGCAGCACTTTGCGGTATTTGCCTATATTTACGCCACCATGTGCTGTGTGACCACGGCAACGCGGCTGCTGGAGGGCTGGAAGAGGTTTGTAACAAAGAATTAACGAAAAAATTATCCTCTGCCCAAAATATTTCTTGAATCAGACACACGAATCCATCATATGCGCCTCACCAGAAGTCGCACGTGCCGCAAGGTCTCCCCAAAGCAACGACGGTGTAAGGTTTTTTGGTCTCTGCTGGCTCTCCATCGGCCAGTGGTTCTGAGAGGCACCACTATCATTGCCCCACATGCGATTGGGTTCCCCGATCAAATCAAGGCGCAACAGTTTGGTTAACGCGTATTAACGTTTCCATCACGTTTATGCGAGATAAGCCATCTGCCACTTGAACTCTTGATTCGGGAGATTTGACCTATGGCCGCCACTGCACGCATTTTAGATTTCTTGCGAACCGAAAAACCAGAAGGCCCCTGCCTTGTGGTCGATCTGGACGTGATCCGCGATAATTACGCGGCCTTTGACCGCGCCATGCCCGGCACGCGTATTTTCTATGCCGTGAAGGCAAATCCTGCGCCTGAAATTCTCTCTTTGCTCGCTTCAATGGGTTCAAACTTCGACACAGCATCGGTTGTCGAAATTGAAATGGCCCTTGCTGCTGGAGCCTCGCCAGACCGTATTTCATTCGGCAACACCATCAAGAAAGAACGCGATGTGGCTAAAGCCCATGCTTATGGCGTGTCGCTGTTTGCTGTCGATTCAGTTGAAGAAGTTGAAAAAATAGCGCGCGCTGCTCCCGGTGCAAAAGTGTTCTGCCGTATTCTCACCGATGGTGCAGGCGCTGAATGGCCTTTGAGCCGCAAGTTCGGCTGCGAGCCTTCCATGGCAACCGATGTGTTGATGCATGCTCATAAGCTTGGACTTAATGCCAATGGCATTTCTTTCCATGTGGGTTCACAACAAACGCGGCTTGGCGCTTGGGATACTGCTCTTGAGCAAGCCAAAACAATTTTTGACGAATGCGCTTCAGTTGGCATCCAATTGCAAATGGTGAACCTTGGTGGTGGCTTCCCGACGAAGTACCTCAAAGCCGTTCCCGGCACCAATGCCTATGCCAATGCCATTCATGATGGTTTGGCCAAGCATTTCGGTAATGCCATTCCTGAAACCATTATCGAGCCCGGTCGGGGCATGGTGGGCAATGCGGGCGTGATCAAAGCTGAAGTGGTTTTGGTTTCCAAGAAACACGCCAACGACAATCTCCGATGGGTCTATCTTGATATTGGCAAATTCGGCGGCTTGGCCGAAACCATGGATGAAGCCATTCGCTATCCAATCGTAACAGCTAAAGATGGTGATGCCAAAACCCCATGCGTGATTGCAGGACCAACATGTGATTCAGCAGACGTACTCTACGAAAAGACACCTTATGATTTGCCCATTACACTTTCCGTGGGTGATGATGTGTTGATCGAAAGCTGTGGCGCTTACACCACGACTTATGCGTCAGTGGCCTTTAACGGCTTCCCGCCGCTGAAGTCATACGTCATCTAAACTTCACGAAATAATTTTATCCCTCTTTGGTGTTTTGGAGACTTTCAATGGTCACAATTCGTGCTGAAATTTCGTCTGATAGTGGTGCCCGCGAAGCTTTGCTCAATCGCGGCTTTGGCCCTGCTCGTTTTCGCAAGACCTCGGAAAAATTGCGCAACGGTCGCGTTGCAGCCTTTGCCTTCACTGCGGTTGATGACGGCGACAAAGTAATTGGCTCGGTGCGCCTGTGGAACATCATTGCGGGTTCTGCTGGCTCATCCTTGTTGTTGGGCCCTTTGGCGGTCGATGCCTCAGCCCAAGGCCAGGGCCTTGGTGCTGCTTTGATGAACCAAGCCATTGCCGCGGCAAAAGCCGCAGGTTACCATTCAATTTTGCTGGTGGGTGATGCGCCTTATTATAAGCGTTTTGGATTTTCCCAGGGCCTAACCCGCAGCTTGCACCTGCCAGGCCCGGTGGACCGCGCGCGCTTTCTTGGGTTAGAACTCACTGACCAAGCTTTGGATGGTGCCGAAGGTTTGATTGCAGCTTCTGGCGCAAGGGTCGAAGCCCTGCAAGTGGCAGCCTAAAAACTCTTCCAGCCTTTTGAACGCAACACCGCAATGCTGAACCGCGCGTGCAAAGCAGCACTCAGGGGTTCGGCAGGTAAAAAATTTCTAACGGGCGGCGGCAGGGGGGGCAGGTGCGTGAGTCCTGCCCCCACCATGGCCATGCGGGCGGCGCCCAAACCTGTGAGATCAGTTGAACCTGCAACAGTGACATTGCGATTTAAAGCATTGGCGAGGAATTGCCCAAAATAGGGGTTGGCTGCCAAGCCACCATCAATCGAAATAAAATCGCCGCGCGCACCAAGTCTGCTCATGGCTTGCACCACCTCAGCAGCCCGCATGACGACACCTTCAAGCACCGCCTGCATCATATCTTGCTTGGTTGTATCAAGCCCAAGGCCCAACCACAGGCCAGAGGCATTGCGATCCCAATGAGGGGCCGCCAAGCCGGAAAGTGCCGGCACAAAAACCAGCCCGCGCGAAATTGCGGTTTCAGCAGTGAAGATATTGATCTCCGAATAATCGCTGAACAACCCAAGCCCTTTGGCCCAATTCACGGCTGACGCAGCATTGTAAATTCCGCCATCGACTGCAAACAACGCAGGCTGCTCAGCAGTTTTCCATGCCACTGTCGGAAGCAAGCCAGATGCATTTTTTTCTGGGCGCTTTTCACCACTGATGGCCAGTGCAAATGCGCCGGTGCCAAATGTTATTTTGGCATCGCCTTGCTTTGCACAACCATGGCCGAAGAGTGCTGCTTGCTGGTCCACCATACTGGCGGTCACAGACGTTTTTCCAATGAAACCAAAAGGCCCCGTGGTATCTCTAATCTCCGGCAAACATTCGCGCGGTACGCCAAACAACTCACACAACTCATCATCCCATTGCAGTGTGTCCAATGACATGAGCGAGGTGCGAGATGCGGTGGTCACGTCCGTTGCAAACTCACCAGTGAGGCGATCAAGAAAAAACGCATCACTTGTCCCAAGCCGCAAACGGCCAAGCTGCAATAAATCTTGCGCTCCTTCAACATGATCAATAATCCAACGCATTTTGCTGGCCGAAAAATAAGGGTCCAGCGGCAGGCCCGCTGTGGTTTGAGTGAGAGCCTCAGCATCATCGGCTTTAAGTTTCTCGGTCACATCTTTGGTGCGATCATCTTGCCACACAATTGCATTGTAAATCGGCTTTCCCGTTTCAGAATCCCACGCCACCAGCGTCTCGCCCTGATTAGCAATGCCGATTGCATCAACTTTTCCAGCTTTCTTGATGCAGCCTGAAATATGTTTCAACAATTCTTCTGGGTTATGCTCAACCCATCCGGCTTGCGGATAGATTTGCTTATGTTCGTAAGATGCTACTTTGGTGAAGGCACCTCCATCGTCAAGCGTGAAGGCTTTGGTTCCCGTGGTGCCTTGATCAATGGCCAGAACTTTCATGCAAGTTCCTTGGCGATATCTTCTGCGATGGCGCGCGCCTCGACAAAGCAACGCCCCGCCGCGTTAACAGTGCCCAACACATTTCCTGATTTTATAACGGACGCAGTCGAGTTTGAAAGCAATGAAAGTTCAGGCACAAATTTCCCTGTGAGGATCACGCCATCGCAAGCGATCATCTTTCTTATACCACCTCGTTCAACTTCGACGGTTTCAACTTTTGTGGTGCCATGAATGGCGATGAGTTTGGTTTTGGTTTGTGACCGCACGCCATAGCGCAGCTTGGAGCCAATCGGAAAATACCAAGGTGCGTCAAGCTTGGCGTCTTCGGCAAATATGCCAACGGGTTTTATCCCTGCATGTTTGCAAGTCATCAAAGCCGAGAATGTAACCCATTCATTGCCAATGATCACAGGGTTTGAAAACGGTTTTTCATTTTTAAGATAAACCAGCTGCTGCAATGTTCCGGTGTTCATCACACCCTGCAAACGATTGCCACCAATCAATCTTGCCGAACGCGAAGTCTCGCGTGTGCCGGTGGCTAACACGACGCGCTTAGCCGACATATCAGAAATGCCCTTGGCGGAATGCACGCGCAAACTGCCGCGCAAGGTGAATTCGAGAACGGTGGTGCTAGTGCGGACGTCAATGCCATTTGCTTGATTTAGGATTTTTTTGGCGAAGTTGGGGCCTGTCATTAAACGTTTGTGGCTTTCCCAGCCAAAGCCAAAATGCCCGCAATGACGCGGCACCCCGCCTGCTTCTGTTTCGCGTTCTAACACAACAATATCTTTCACGCCCAGCTCTCGCAATCGAATGGCGGTTGATAACCCGGCAGGGCCAGCGCCGATGATGATCACATCATGGTTTTCCATGTGTGGTCTCCTTGAAAATGGAGGCAACTTCGGCACCACAATAAAATCCTTGGCAGCGGCCCATCATGGCCCGTGTGCGGCGCTTCACGCCCCCAAGATCACCCGCAGGTAATGGCCCTTGGCAAGCCGCTTCAATTTCACCACGCGTCACCCATTCACAATGACAGATAACTTCACCGCCTTTCATATAAGGTCTTATAGAATGTTCAGCGAGGTTTGGGACGGGCGTGAAAATGGGCACAGGTGGCTTTTTGGGAAGCTTACCAAAATTCTTTGCATAAAGTTTTGCCACATGCTGCGCGATGCCGAGTGATCCTGTGAGACCCGTAGAGCGAATACCTGCCACCGTAATCCAGTTCTGGTCCGCGAGCGCTTCGATAATATAATCTTTGTGTTCAGTTGCAGGGCGAAGGCCAGCATATGTCGCGGTGACATTTACATCTTTAAGCGCCGGCACCATTTCAATGGCGCGGGCTTTTAATTTTTCGAGTGTTGCGGAATCAGTTGAGCCATTTTCGCGCTCATTGGTTTCCTCCGCTGTTGGGCCAATAGCAAGGTTGCCGAATATCGTTCTGAATAACACCACACCTTTGGTGCGCTCACTCGGCACTGGCAGAATAATGCTGCGCACCAATTTAGACGCGGGTTTATCGTAAACCACAAACTGCCCTTTGCGTGGGTGGATGGTGAAGGGGGCGAGCCGTGCCAGTGCTTCAACTTGATCGCCAAACAATCCAGCCGCGTTGATCACCACCCGTGCTGTGATGCCCGCAAGCTGCCATTCACCCTTCTTGAAATCAGCCTTGATCACTTCAGTATTGCGCATGATCACTGCGCCATGGGCGAGTGCCTGTTGCGCGTAAGCCAGTGGTGCCGACCATGGATCAATCACATGCTCCCTCGGCACCAGCACACCACCCAGAACTGATTTCGCAAGTTGTGGCTCACGAATGCGCAGCTCAATTTTCGAAAGTTTTCTAACATCGGCAATGCCATTGCTATGGGCTTTTTTAACAATGCCATCAAGCGCTGCCAACTCTTCCTCAGTCCAAGCGGCAACCGCAGCGCCGGTTTCCAGCAGAGGGAGATTCAACTTCTGGCGAATGTTGAGATATTCGGCATAGCCCGCTTTCATACACTGAAGTTCAAGTGATTTCGTCGGCGCATCAAAGCCCGTGTGCAGCAATGCGCTGTTGCCCTTGGAAGCGCCTGATAAAATATCAGCACCTTTTTCCAGCAACACGCAATTTAAGCCAGCCATGGCAAAGCGGCGCAATATCGCCAGCCCCACCACACCGCCGCCAATTACCGCAATATCGAATCTCTTGTCCATGATCACAGTCTTACACATAAAAAAAGGGCGGCCAAATGACCGCCCTTTCTAAAATTGCATAAGTGTTATTTTGCCATGGCTTTTTCAGCAGCCGCAATGGCAGCTTGGCGTTTAGCAATTTCCGCACCAATTGGTGGGCCAGCAAAACGCTTGCCTTGCAGCATGAACACCAGAATGGCCATCACCACAGCAATTGCAATTCCGGCATAAGTGCCGAAACTATCGCCTTCCACATGCCAGAAATAATAAACGGCAGCAGCGGTGAGTGCAGCAAACAGCAGGCCAACTGGCATGCGGCCTTCCATTGATTGCCAGAAGCCAATCAAAGCAAGGATCATGATCACAATCAGATAGCCCACTTTTTCTTGTGGTGGCTGAATGCCTACATAGATGAGGACGGCACAACCAATAACGGCCAAACTAGCAACCAGCATTGAAGCACCCTTCAAGTTGAACGGGCCCTTGTTTTTCCAACCACCAGCCGACTCAGCTTTAAGCGCTGCACCAATTGGCATCAGATAAGAAAGATACAAGAACACAGCGCAACCTGTGGAGAGCACGAGGAACGCGCCACCATAAAGTGTTGCCGCAATTGAGAGGATACCACCAACCCAAATCGCTGCACCGGGAGTGCGATATTGCGCACTCACAGCTTTCAGCGTGTCGGATGCTGGCAAACCACCATCACGCGCGAAGGCATACATCATGCGTGAGCAAGATGTGAGGCCTGCCAGAGCGCACAGGAAGTTTGAAACCACGATGCCGATGATGATCAGTGAGCGGAGAATGCCTGGCATCTGCACTTGGGCAATCAACCAGTTAAAAGCATTCCAACCTTGGGCAGCACCAGCGGAAACGCCATCAAGTGTGACAACGCCAGCGGCATCCTTTTGGTCTGGCAAGGCCAGAACGAAAGAACACACCATTATGTAACCAACCAAGAACGACCAGAACACTGAGCGGAGCATGCCCTTTGGCACTTCCTTCTGGGCATCGCGGGTTTCTTCGGAGGTGTGCGCGGAAGCATCAAAGCCGGTGATTGTATAAACCACATGCAGCAAGCCGATGAGGAACACATAACCCACAGCTGCTGAAGCTGGCCACACATTGCCACCGGTTTCACCTGAATAATTGTGGAACGTGAAAAGACGACCAAAATCATGGCTATCAGCAAAGGCCAACATGGCGATTGTCAACACAATGGCAGTTGCCAGAATGATATAACCACTCCAATCGGTGAGGATTGTGGTGAGGCGCAAGAAATAATGATTGAGCAGCGCCTGCAAAATAGTAACGGCTGTGATAAAGATGGTTTGAATCCACCAACCACCTGAGAATTCACCTGCTGGAATCCACGAGGTCACATCCATGTGCAGCACTTGGGCAAGGAACAAATCGCGGAACAGGTTGAACAAGCCCCAATTGACCGATGACACCACGAACAGCAAACCCAGCAAATTGAACCAAGCCGAAGCCCAGCCAAAACCGCGCCCGCCAAGAATGGACGACCAGTGATAAATGCCACCTGCTGTTGGATAGGACGATGCAATTTGGCCCATAGCGGCTGCCACGAGCAGAGCGAAAATTGAACCCAGCGGCCAAACGATACCGATGGAAGCACCACCGCCAGCACTGAGCGCTACCGGAAATGCCGTGATGCCACCTGCCACGATGCAGATGATAGCAAATGAAATTGCGAAGTTCTGAAATGCGCCCATGCGACGGGTGAGTTCCTGCGCATAGCCCATTCCGTGGAGAACTTTTTCGTCCTCGGTCATATGTATATTATCAGCCATTATGGCACTCCCTAGCGCGTCCAAGGGCGGAACGGCATTTCAATTGTTTATGGAACAGCGCAAGCAATCCCCCGCCCGCACGGTTAACAACCCCTTAACGGCATTGTGGCCGCTTTGTGGCAAAGCGTCAACGGGGCTGGATAAGTCCAGTGTGCAGTGCAGCAACGCTCGTTGATATTTACTCACCTCTTGGCCAGCGTCTCGCCAATCAGGAAATACCCATGCTAGGCTTCGCGCATGACCGACACACTCAATCATCGCCGCAGCGGTGGCCGAGACGCCAGACGCGCCCTTCGTGGCGCGCCAATGCTCTCATTCCCGACACTTGTGCGTGAGATTCCAACTTATGAATTGCTGCCGGAAGATGCGGTGGAGCTGATCCATCAAGAGTCGCTCAAAATTCTGGTAGAGGTGGGCTGTGAATTCCGCGATGACCAAGCTCCAGCCATGTGGAAAGCGGCGGGTGCTGATGTGCAAGGCACGCTGGTGAAGATTGACCGTGGTCTGCTCATGGAGCTGATCGGCAAAGTTCCGTCGGAATTTACCCTCAATGCCCGCAACCCCGAACGCACCGTTAAAGTGGGCGGTAAGAACACGGTGTTTGTGCCCATGTATGGCGCACCTTATGTGCGCGACCTTGAAGGCAAGCGTCGCTACGGCTCGCTGGACGATTTGCAGAATTTCCACAAGCTGGCTTACATGTCGCCGCAGCTGCATTCCTCAAGCTCTATCATTTGCGAACCGATGGAGATTCCGGTGCCGAAGCGGCATTTACACATCATCCAATCAGCCTTAACCCATTCCGATAAACCTTTCATGGGCATCGTCACCTCGAAAGAACGTGCTGAAGATGTGATGCACATGGCGGGCATTGTATTTGGCGAAGCCTATGTGAAAGATAATCCGGTCGTCGTCTCGATCACCAATTGCAATTCACCTTTGGTGTGGGACCAAACCATGTTGGATGCCATGCGGGTTTACGCCTCGCATAATCAGCCAGTCATTCTGGCACCCTTTGCTTTGTGTGGGGCATCCACCTCAGCCTCGGCAATCGGCGCTGTGGCACAAGTGAATGCAGAGGCTTTGGCCGGTGTTGCTTTCACGCAATTGATCAGGCCGGGTAGCCCTCAAATCTATGGACAGTTTATGGTGACGGTGGATATGAAAACCGGGGCTCCTATGGGTGGAACACCAGAAGCAGCCCAGATGATGTTTGTGATGGGGCAACTGGCGCGGAAATATAAATTGCCTTGGCGCACCTCTGGCTTTCATGTGGGTTCTAAAATCAATGATGCTCAAGCCGGCTATGAAGCCAATATGCTGATGCATGCCGCAATTTTGTCAGGCGCAAATTACATCTGGCATGTTGCTGGTTGGTTGGAAGCAGGCTTGGCTTGTGGTTACTCCAAATTTATGACCGACTGCGAACAGTTGGGCGGCTGGTATAAATATGCTGGCGGCCTGAAATTTGATGATTTCAAAGAGGCCATGGCAGCGGTGCGCGAAGTGGGGCCAGCTGGCCATTTCCTTGGCACCGCCCACACCTTAGAGCATTTTGAAAAAGCCTTCTTCATGCCATCCATTATGGATTTCAATTCTTACGAACAATGGAATGCCGAAGGTGCCAAAGACCACGACACCAGAGGTCGCGAAAAAGCCAAGGCCATGCTGGCGGTTTACGAAAAACCCAAGATGGATGAAGGCATAACCGAAGCCCTTGCAGAATTTGTGGCCAAACGCGAAAGTGAATTGCCGAATAGTGTGAGTTAAATGTTACCGGACGGGAATAAACTGTCGAATTTCTAAAACTAATGGCGCTTTGTTACCTATCGGGAGCAATTTTGACTAACTCTGCACCCTTTCGGGAATAAATTTCTTGAAATTATGAAAACTAACCAATATATTCCCTAACGGGAGCAAGCGATGAACAAACGAAGCGAATTATCAACCGACAACAAAGTAACTAACAGCAGCAGTTTGGCTCCCTATCATGCAATTGCAATAAATCCGTTGTTCGACATACGCATCACAAGAGCTGCGCATATTGGTATGATAATCAGAAATTATCGCAAACAAAAAAATATGACACAGGCGGAGCTTGCCGATCTTGCCGGCGTTGGTCGGCGATTTCTCTCAGAACTGGAAAATGGCAAAGACACACTAGAATTTGGCAAAGTATTGCAGGTTTCGCTTGCTACCGGATTTGATCTTTACGCGACGCGTCGATGACACAGCTCACCCTTGATGTTCGTTTGGATGGATTTTCCGAACCTGTCGGCAGCCTATCACGCAATGAAAATGACGGTTTGAGCTTCCAATATCGTTCTGACTATCTTGGGATTCCTTTGTCCCTTTCAATGCCCATTGGAGAGGAACCTTTTGATGACGTCATCAGTCGCGCATTTTTTGATAATCTATTGCAGGAACGCAATGAACCTCTTGCAGCCGTTATGACGCGTGAAGGAATCGCCCGTGACGACATAGCGGGGCTATTGCTTCATCTTGGCAAAGATTGCGCAGGTGCTGTTTCGGTTTTGCCAAAAGGCGCGCCGCCCTTAAAAGTGCCAGGTGATTTTTCCAAAGACTACCTCGTCCTAAGCAATAAATCGATTTCAGCAATTGTAAAAAATCTCCACACTGCAAACACATTTCCAGATGGCACCCAAGACCCCTCTCCCCTAGCAGGCG
>JANLPA010000035.1:0-3944 GCA_031366855.1 Hyphomicrobiales bacterium
GGCGGTCGAAAGTCGGTCGCCCAGCAACGCCTTAAGTTCGGCAATGGCCTGCGCTGTGCTGTTTTTCAAAACTGGTGTATCCATGATTCCAAAACTAACACAACAAACAGGATTTACCATGCCCTCACCGTGGATTGGACAGTTGCTCACCGTCGAAGATCGATGGACCGATTATAACGGCCACCTCAACATGGCCTATTACGCTGTGCTCTTTGATAAATCTGCCGAGGAGATGTTTGAAACCTTTGGCCTAGGGCCGGATTATGTGAAACAGACGAATTGCAGCTTCTTCACTTTGGAAACGCACACCACCTATGCGCATGAACTGCGAGCTGGCCACCAAGTGCGAATCGAAAACCAAATCATCGACGCCGATGCAAAGCGCGTGCACTATGTGCAGCAGATGTTCCACGCCAAAGAGAATTTTCTAAGCTGTGTACTGGAAGTGATGGTGGCCCATGTAGATTTGACCGCGAAGAAGACGGCACCATTTCCGGCGGATATTCAAATGCGCATTGATGCGATGTTTGAAAATCACAAGGCGTTGATTTTGCCGAGGCAAGTTGGTCATAAAATTGGGATTGTGCGGAAGGCCTAATCTCATAATCGTCACACTCCTGTAAAATTTCAGGCGCAGTTGGTCTTCATGGTGGTTCAAACAAGAAACCAACACGGGAGACTCAAAAATGGAAAACACTGGATACACGCACTTCGCCGAAGCCTTGGTTTTCGCCCATGGGCCACGTGCTGCTTATGAAGCCGCCCGTCATGCCCAACTCTGCGAACGTTCGGGAGACACGGAAACCGCAGATACTTGGCGCAAAGTGCAAGCCCAAGTGGCCACTATAGACTTTTCCATGCCACGCCGTTGCATCTGAACAAAACCGGAATCTTTGCTATAGAGGGGATCAGAGAATCATGATCCCTTATGACCGAACATAATCCAAACAGCATATCCGCCCGCGCCATGCAGGCAACCGAACCCGCTTATCTCAAGGGCCTAAACCCGGAGCAGCGCGAAGCTGTGCTTTCAACCGATGGGCCCTTGTTGGTGTTGGCGGGCGCAGGCACTGGCAAAACCCGCGTGCTCACCACAAGGCTGGCCCACATTCTCACCACGCAAAAAGCTTGGCCCAACCAAATGCTGGCCGTCACCTTCACCAATAAGGCGGCGCGCGAAATGAAGGAGCGCATCGGCCACCTCATCGGCAATGTGGTGGAAGGCATGACCTGGCTTGGAACATTCCACTCCATCGGCGTGAAAATTCTGCGCAATCATTATGAATTGGCGGGCCTTCGTTCTGGCTTTTCGATTTTAGATGATGACGACCAAGTGCGCTTACTCAAGCAACTTTTGAAAGCTGAGGGCATTGACGAAAAACGTTGGCCCGCTCGTCAGCTCGCAAACGCCATTGACGGCTGGAAGAACAGGGGCCTCACACCTGATAAAGTCTCAGAAGCGGAAGCTTATAGTTTCGCCAATGGCATGAGCAAGAAACTCTATGCTGATTATCAAGCGCGATTGAAAACCGTGAATGCCTGTGATTTTGGCGATTTGCTGTTGGAAACTGTGCGCATTTTTCAAGAGCACCCAGATGTGCTGAAATCCTATCAGCAGAAATTCAAATACATGCTGGTCGATGAATATCAAGACACCAACGTGGTGCAATATCTCTGGCTGCGGCTGCTGGCCCAAGGCCACAAAAACATTTGCTGCGTGGGCGATGATGACCAATCCATTTATGGCTGGCGCGGCGCTGAGGTGGATAATATCCTGCGGTTTGAGAAAGATTTCCCCGGCGCAAAAATCATTAAGCTGGAGCGGAACTATCGCTCCACGCCAGATATTTTGGGAGCAGCATCGGGCCTCATTTCCAAAAATGAATCGCGCCTCGGCAAAACCTTGCGCACCGATAAAACCGAAAGCACGCCCGTCACCGTGCGCGGCCATTGGGATGGCGAAGAAGAAGCCCGCGCCATTGGTGATGATATTGAATCGTTGCAGCGCCAGAAGGAGCGGCTGAATGATATGGCCATTCTCGTGCGCGCTTCTGCACAAATGCGCGCCTTTGAAGATCGCTTCATCACGCTGGGCCTGCCTTACCGGGTGATCGGTGGCCCACGATTTTATGAACGCGCCGAAATCCGCGATGCTATGAGCTATTTCAAAATCGTGGCGTCCCCTGATAATGATTTAGCATTTGAGCGCATCATCAACACCCCCAAGCGCGGCATTGGCGATGCGTCGGTGCAAAAAATGTATAGCGTGGCGCGAAGCAGCGGCTCCTCGCTTTATGTGGCTGCAGAAAAAATGCTGGCCACTGATGAGTTGCCCGGCAAGGCTCGCACTGCCTTGCGATTGTTGATCGAAAGTTTCGTTCGTTGGCGCAAGCAAGTGGACTCCCTGCCCCACACGGAACTGGCAGAAATTGTGTTGGATGAATCCGGCTATACCGAAATGTGGCAGCACGACAAAAGCCCCGAAGCCGAAGGTCGTTTGGAGAACCTCAAAGAACTCGTGCGCTCCATGGGTGAGTTTGAAAATCTCAGCGGCTTTCTGGAACATGTTTCATTGGTGATGGACCGCGACACGGGCGCAGAGACGGACGATCGCATAAACATTATGACTCTGCATTCCGCCAAGGGCTTGGAATTCGGCACGGTGTTTTTGCCCGGCTGGGAAGAAGGCTTGTTCCCGCACCAACGCGCGCTCGATGAAAAAGGCCGCAGCGGATTAGAGGAAGAACGGCGCTTGGCCTATGTGGGCATCACCAGAGCCAAACTCCGCGCCACCATAAGCTTCGCACAAAACAGGCGCATCCACGCGCTGTGGCAATCAGCCATGCCATCGAGGTTCATTGATGAGCTGCCTGAAAAACATGTGGAAGTGACGGCAATGACGAGCGCCTACGGCGGGCAAAGCTTCGCCAGCAGCCGCTTTGACAGCAACACCAGCTTCGGCAAAGGCAGCTATGACACCCCCGGCTGGCAACGCGCCCAAGCGAGAAAAAGTAGCGGCGAAACTTTGCGCAGCGCGCCAAAATTCATAGAAGGCGAAATGGCCGCCAGCTTCGCCAACACACCGAGTTATGTGGAGGGCGAACGCGTGTTCCATCAGAAGTTCGGTTATGGAAATGTGACGAGTGTGGATGGCAATAAACTGACGGTGGATTTTGACAAAGCAGGAGAAAAACGGGTGATTGATAGCTTTGTGGAGCGAGGGTAAGGAGTGAAATAGGTCTAAGTATTTTTGTTGTGCCGATAATCAAACAACAAGTTCAAAAATAGCAGTGCCACAACTTTCAATGAAATTGACGTTAAAATCGCAATCGACCTTGGAAATTTGAAATTTAGCACCCGATGACAAATCTACATCGGCTTCATGAACTATTCTATTTCTTTGATCAACAATCAAACGTAGCGTTGTCTTCACACTATCTTGCTCCTGACCAATCCTGCTCGATATTTTTTTCCACTTTTCTTTCTCATTCCAAATAAAACTCAGTCCATCTGAAATTTTATCGGGACTTTGAAATGCCATCTGGCCCAACTTTTGAACCAAGTACTTTTCAAAATAGTACTCGCGTGGTGGAATAGTTGCGGAGTCGAGCTCATGCAAAAGCGAAAGACTAATGCTTTCATTCAAATATTTTGGAGTTTGCTGTCTTTTCCCATTGAAAATATCCAACATTCCAACACGAATCAAATCGTGAATCAATTTATCAATTGCGCTGACTGCAGAAACCACTTGAAATCGGAGTACATCTTCGAACGAATAGCCCGACTTAACATTGTCCGTTAGATAGGTATACAAGGTCGACAAGTCTCGAGAGCTTTGAATGTTACTTTTAAACTCCGAGTGAGATTTATACATTGACCAAGGTTTTTATAATTTTGTCAGACAACTCTTCAAACTGATCTAGAAAAGCTTTTCTCTTAATTCT
>JANLPA010000040.1:0-7598 GCA_031366855.1 Hyphomicrobiales bacterium
AATTCAGATGTATCTTCGAACAACACTTTGCGAATGGCACCAGTCATGGCCATGCGGTTATCGGTGTCGATGTTGATCTTGCGCACGCCGTGCTTGATGCCGCGTTGAATTTCAGAAACCGGAACACCCCAAGTTGGCTTCATCTTGCCGCCGAACTTGTTGATGATTTCCTGCAAATCTTCAGGCACTGATGATGAACCGTGCATAACCAAATGCGTGTTTGGCAGCTTCTTGTGAATTTCTTCAATCACATTCATCGCCAGCACGTTGCCATCGGGCTTGCGGCTGAATTTATAAGCACCGTGGGAAGTGCCCATGGCAATGGCCAAGGCATCCACATTGGTTTCTTTCACAAACTTCACAGCTTCATCTGGGTTGGTGAGAAGTTGATCATGGCTGAGAACGCCTTCAGCGCCATGGCCATCTTCCTTGTCGCCCATGCCAGTTTCAAGTGATCCCAAAACGCCAAGTTCGCCTTCAACAGAAATGCCGCCGAGATGGGCCATGTCAGTCACAGTCTTAGTGACACCCACATTGTAAGCCCAATCAGCCGGTGTTTTACCGTCCAACAGCAGAGAGCCATCCATCATCACCGATGTGAAGCCAGATTGAATGGCAGTCATGCAAGTACCGGGTTCATTGCCGTGGTCCAAGTGAACGCAGACGGGAATGTTGGGGTAAATTTCGGTAATCGCATCCATCATGTGGCGCAACATAATATCATTGGCGTAAGAGCGCGCACCGCGCGACGCTTGAATGATCACCGGCGCATCAGAGGCAGCCGCAGCTGACATAATGGCAAGCGCCTGTTCCATATTGTTGATGTTGAAGGCTGGCACACCATAATCATTTTCAGCGGCGTGATCGAGCAATTGGCGAAGGGTAATGCGGGCCATAGTTTCTCCTGAGGGCTAAGTGATTTCGGTGAGGGTCGGATAACGGAAATTCTTGGTGCACACAAGCAAATTGAGGTGCGCACCTCAAATTTCCATGTTTTCAACAAGTGCGCTAAGAAAGCCCATGCCCAAATTCACTAGCATCATCGAATCTCTCCCCGTCACCATACCCTTTGTAGGTCCAGAGGCACTTGCCCGCCGTTCTGGTCAACAAATTTTGGCCCGCATGGGGGCCAATGAGAATGTGTTCGGCCCGTCGCCAAAAGTAATCGCGGCATTGCAAGCTCATGCGCAAAATAGTTGGGCTTATGGTGATCCTGAAACATTTGATTTGAAACACGCAGTGGCCCAGCACTTAAGTGTGAGCCCTGAAAACATTGTGATTGGTGAAGGTATAGACGGATTGCATGGCCTCGCGGTACGCATGTTCGTGGAAGCTGGCGCAAAGGTCATAAATTCGCTCGGTGCCTATCCAACCTTTAGTGCCCATGTGAAAAGCTTCGGCGGAAATTTGATTACGTTGCCTTATGTTGATGACCATGAAGATTTGCCGAGTTTGCTCAAATTGGCAAAGTCAGAAAGGCCAAAAATTTTAAATCTGGTGAACCCCGATAACCCCATGGGAACCTGGTGGCCAGCCGCCGATGTTCAAAACCTGATGGATGAAATTCCGGCAGAAACCTTGCTCACCCTTGATGAAGCCTATTGTGAATTTGCGCCTGAAGGCACAGTGCCACCGCTTGATATAACCCGCAAAAACGTTTTACGCTTCCGCACCTTTTCAAAAGCCTATGGCCTTGCCGGAATGCGAGTAGGTTATGCTATTGGGCACCCGCACGTGATTGCCGGTTTTGAAAAAGTACGCAATCACTTTGGTGTAACCAGACTTTCGCAAGTGGCAGCGCTGGCGGCTTTGCAAGATCAAGATTGGATGAACCATGTGGTGCGCGAAGTGAAAGCGGCCAGAATCCGCATCGCCGAAATTGCCACGGCAAATGGCTTGAAGCCCCTGCCATCGGCCACCAATTTCGTGACCATTGATTGCGGCCGCGATGGTGCTTACGCCAAATCAATTGTTGATGGTTTGTTGCAGCATGGCATCTTCATCCGCATGCCGGGTGTGCCCCCACAAAACCGCTGCATCCGCGTGAGCTGCGGCACAACAAAAAACCTCGACTTACTAGCCGAGGTTTTGCCGAAAGTTTTAGCTACACTCTAAATCGTTGCCTTTTGAATAAGGGCCTCGAGATCGACCCGCGCATTCATCATGGCCAATTTGCCATCGGCTCCTCTTGGCCATTGGTCCTCGGGTTTGTCCCAATAAAGTTCCACGCCATTTTGGTCTGGATCGCGCAGATAAAGTGCCACCGAAACACCATGGTCAGCAGCGCCATCCAATTGTAATCCGGCATTGGTAACGCTTCTAAAAGCGTTGGCGAGATCAACAATGGTGGGGTATAAAATTGCTGTGTGAAAAAGCCCGGTGGTGCCGGGTGCAGGTGGATTGCCACCTTTGCTCTCCCAAGTGTTAAGGCCAATGTGGTGGTGATAGCCACCTGCCGATATGAAGGCGGCCTGATCGCCATACATTTGCTGCAGCTCAAAGCCCAAAACCCCGCAATAGAAACCAAGGGCGCGTGGAATATCTGCCACCTTCAAATGAACATGGCCAATGTGGGTGCCCTTTGGCACTATGTAAGTTTGCTGTGTCATGGTTTCCTTACTGTAACTATAATTGTTACTTAACGTAGGGCCGGACACTCGTTACTTCAAGAGCTATTTCTTCATGTGGATAGAATGCCACTCGTGCCTTGTGTTCTGACTCTGAAACGCGGAAAAACAAAAAATGTTCCAGAGGAAGTTTCCATGACCACCAAGCCAAAATTCGTCGCACCTGCAAACTTCACCATCGTCAATCATCCATTGGTTCTGCACAAACTCACATTGATGCGCGATAAAAACACGCCGACCACCGTGTTCCGCCAGCTTTTGCGCGAAATCAGCTTGCTGCTTGGCTATGAAGTCTCGCGAGATTTGCCGATGACCACCCAGCACATCGAAACCCCAGTGGGCCCTATGGAAGCGCCGATCATCAAGGGCAAAAAACTGGTCATCGTTTCAGTGTTGCGCGCTGGCAATGGTTTGCTTGAAGGCATGTTAGATTTAATCCCGTCAGCACGGGTTGGTCATATTGGTTTGTACCGTGATCCCATCACATTGCAGCCGGTTGAATATTATATGAAAGTACCAGCTGATATTTCGGAACGCCGCACCATCGTGGTGGATCCAATGTTGGCCACTGGCAATTCAGTGGCAGCTGCTGTGCGCCGTTTGAAAGAAAAAGGGGCAAAGGATATTCGCTTGGTCACGTTGCTTTCAGCGCCGGAAGGCATCACGCGCTTTCATCAAGAGCACCCCGATGTGCCAATCTATACAGCGGCACTGGATTCACACTTGAATGAGCATGGCTACATTGTGCCGGGCCTCGGCGATGCGGGTGATCGCATGTTTGGCACAAAGTAATTACCAATCATTAAGCATGGGGTGAGTTTACCTAAATCTTAAAACTTCCAGCAAGGATTGCCCCCGTAGAGTGCCCCTAACAACTTAGGGATATGACCATTCACATGACGGCGCGCGCTGCAAAACAAATACAACCGCCGTTCAAACGCGCTGATGGAACGCCACGCCGTGTTTTATATGCTGAAGATCAAACGTCATCGCGCATTGTCACCACCGCCATGCTCAAGAAAATGGGTTTTTTGGTTGATGCCGTTGAAGACGGTGAACTTGCCGTGCAGCAAGCTCGTGAGCAAAATTATGATGTAATTTTGCTCGATATTGAAATGCCCGTGATGGACGGCGTAACTGCCGCACGTTCCATTCGCTCAGAGCTTAAACATTGTGATGACACACCAATTTTAGCACTCTCGGCTTTTCTAGCAGATTCAACCGAAGCCACAATTTGGCGCGATGCGTTTGACAATGCAGTGCCAAAGCCCGCAAATTCTAACGAGCTTTTCAAAGCCATGTCGAAAGCCATGGGCCATAAAGACCGCAACTTGGCGCAAATGGTGGCCAATGATGTTCCTGCCCACGCCCAATCCTCCAGCATTTTAGGCGCATTGCGCCAAGCCGTAACTGAAGGGAGCTGGCGTCGCTTACAAATCACGGCTGGCACCGAAATGCGCCAATTGAGTTTGGTGATGGGTGCGGCCCATGAAGCAGGCGATATAGAAATCTATCGTAAATGCGCCCATAGCATTAAGGGCTTGGCGCTGAATTTTGAAGCTTCCACAGTCGTTGAGAAATTAGAACTGTGCCGCGTTGATGTAAATCAAGCGAGCCTTCAGGCTCTGCTTCTGGAAATTGATAGCTGGCTGATCAGCCAATCTTTTCGTCTAATTCAACGTATCGTCTGAACCACAGTCGCATCCTGTTTTTCCAAAGCTTTGAGCATGTGAAGAACTTCGGCGAGTTCAGGGCTAATGCGTTTGATTTGCTTGGGTTGGGCGGCGTTTGTCATGTTAAAATTCCTTGTTGGAAGCAGTATAAAGCGTTGAACCTAAGAAACCCCTAAGCCCTTTCAACTGAATGCCTTCCGAACCAGCCATTCACACGGCGTTCACATGGCAAAATTATGCATGACTAAAATTTAAGCTTCCTTTTTGCAGTCAGAAAAGATTTTTGCTGACGAGGCTGGAATAATCCATATGATCGAACTGTAACACTCACAGGTGCAATAGGCTTAAAGCCAATCATAGAGGAAATTCAATATGATCTCAAAACTCTCAATCGGACTGATGATTGGCACAGCAGGTGCCGTTGTTTCAATTGGTTTAGCGCTGGCTGGCCCGGCTGATGATGCCATCGCCGCCCGCAAGAACTGCATGAAGGCAGGTCATGGTGGCGTGATGGCTGTTGCAGTTCCAATTATGAAAGGTGAAAAGCCTTTTGATGCCGCAGCCCTCAAGGTTGCTTATGATGCTGAAGGTGCCGCTTGTGCTGATTGGTCTAAGTGGTGGGGTGCTGATACACAAAAGGGCGAAACTTTGAAAACGCGGGCAAAGCCAGAAGTTTTTTCTGATAAAGCGGGTTTTGATGCCGCCGCCGGTGTTTGGTACGCTGCTGCCCAAAAGCTTTGGGCCGCAACTGATGAAGCCAGTTTCAAAGCATCATTCCCAGCGGTGGGTGCTGGCTGCCAAGGTTGCCACGAAAAATTCCGCGCAACTGAATAAGGGATAGCCTTGAGACTGTTCTCAAAACGCAATTTAAAGGGCCTGGCTCTGCTTGCAGCGCTGGGCCTTGGCGTTTTCTGGGTGGCCTCCGCTCCGCACCCCTTAACGGCGGCTGATATTCCAGTCCACACCGCCAATCTCGAAAATGGCCATTTGCTCTATAATATCGGCGGCTGCATTTCTTGCCATGCAGATGCTGACGGCGCCCCCGCTGGAGGCAAGCCCCTGCAAACTCCCATTGGCATTCTCTATCCGCCAAATTTAACGCCTGATGCTGAAACTGGGTTGGGCAAATGGACCGATGTGGAGTTTGTCAACGCCATGCAAAAGGGTTTAAGCCCTGATGGCCAACATCTAATTCCTGCATTTCCATACACCTCCTATGCCCACATGAAGGTGGAGGATGTGCTCGACATCAAAGCCTATCTCGCCAGCTTGCCAGCCGTTAAAAACCAAACGCCGCTGCATGAAGTGGCATTCCAACCCATCATCCGCCGCGGCTTAGGCTTGTGGCAATGGGTGGGGCTGGATGAAACAAGGTGGCGACCCGATACTATACAATCAGTGAGTTGGAATCGAGGCAGCTATTTAGTGAATGGCCCCGGCCATTGCAGCGAATGCCACACGCCGCGCACAATATTCATGAGCAGCAACACATCCAAAATGTTTGAAGGCGGCCCCCATCCTGAAGGTAAAGGCAAAGTGCCATCTTTGCGTGGATTAGTTGAGAGGCAGCGCTTTAAAGATGCCGCTGATCTCGTGCTGGCCTTCCAAAATGGCGAAATGCTGGGCTACGATAAAATGAGCTCCGGCGGCATGGGTGCCGTGCAAAGCAACCTAGCCAAATTGCCCGAAGATGATCTTAAGGCCATTGCTGAATATGTGTTGAGTTTGAAGTGACCGTGCCAAACTTGATTTTAGGTGGGATTTGATCTATATCCCACTTTAAGGAGATTTATCTATGGCCGACACAGCAGACATTACTGTTCGCCCCGATTCAAAGGGACGCATCGCACTCGGAGCCTTCGCCAAGGGCGTTTCAAGTTTCCGTGTTCACAAAGAGGAAGGCGGGCGGGTAGTGCTTGAGCCTTTCGTTGAAATTCCAGAGCGAGAACGTTGGCTCTATAAAAACCCAGAAGCTTTGGCGATGGTGGAGCAGGGATTGCGCGAGTCTGCTGAAGGTAAGACCTTTTACATGGGTGATTTTAGTCAATATGCAGATGAAGAATAATCCGCGTGCAATTTCGCCTTCACTTGGCAGGAAACGCTAGGAGCGAGTTGCAAGCGCTTGAAGTAAATCCCGCAAATGTGAAGCGATATAAAGCTGTGCGCTCAGCGTTGGGAAAATTGCAAATCAATCCTCGACACCCGGGATTGAATACTCATAAATACGGCAGCAAACGTGGTAAAAATGACGAAGAGGTTTTCGAAGCCTACGCCGAAAACAACACACCCGGAGCTTACCGCATCTTCTGGCACTACGGCCCCGGCAAAGACGTGATCACGATCATCGCCATCACGTCGCATCCGTAATTCAGTTATATTGTTGCTGATCTCAGTCATGAGGGGATCAATTTTTCTAAATACGTGGAACCGTTTTCAATGTTGGAAAAACTCAAAAATGAAATATCTTCTATCGTCCTATTATTTTTTATCTGTGCGGTAGCAGGTGTTTTTTTTCTCAACACACCGATATCATCTGAACAGGTTCGTGGTACCATCATTCGAAGCTCGATCCCGCTCTTGTCCAAGGGCCAAGAAACAATAGTTACATATGTGGAGCTCGAAAATGGGAGAATGGTTACGGTTTCTCTCCCACTTGGATCCACATTGCCCCAAGTGGGTTCTCATGTGATTGTTACGCGCTATATGAAGCGATTTTTCGGTGATAGTTTTGGCTTGAAACAATAAAAAGGCGCAAGGTTTCCCTCGCGCCTTAAATTCATCCGTACACGGATTATTATTCGCCGTGAGCTTCCTCAGCAACAGGAGCATCTGCCGCCTGCTTGGCGCTCAAATCTTCGCCAGTTGCCTGATCCACTTGCTTCATGGAGAGGCGCACCTTGCCGCGATTGTCGAAGCCTAACAGCTTGACCTTCACAGCATCACCCTCCTTCACAACGTCAGACACTTTGTTGACGCGGTGCGGAGCAAGCTCCGACACATGAACGAGGCCGTCTTTTGCGCCAAAGAAATTGATGAATGCGCCGAAATCGACAACCTTCACAACCTTACCTACATAGATCATGCCCACTTCGGCTTCTGATGTAATCGACTTGATCCACTTCACAGCAGCCGCAATCGCTTCGCCTGAAGAGGATGCCACTTTGATCGTGCCATCATCTTGAATGTCGATCTTAGCGCCCGTCTTTTCCACGATCTCGCGGATGACCTTGCCGCCAGTGCCGATCACTTCGCGGATCTTGTCAGTTGGGATCTTGATGGTTTCAATGCGTGGTGCATG
>JANLPA010000050.1:0-1971 GCA_031366855.1 Hyphomicrobiales bacterium
AATGAGCTGGAAAGCAGAGGGGATAAGATCGAGGCGGCGAAACGGAATGGTTTGTATTACCTCTTAAAGGCAAAGAAGATTGGGAGTTAAATTGTCTCGTCGGAATTCCGGTGGCAGTGCATATATTGTAAGCCACCTCCAACAAGAGGTCGGCAGACAGTTTCATCTTCATCGCCTATCCCCAAAATTCATTCTGCTTTCAGATTCCCCCACCTCGCCGTTGCCACATCGTCGCTGGCTTTAGCTTCCACCCATTGCGTGCCAGCCGAACCAGATTCCAACTTCCAAAACGGTGCTTTGGTTTTCAACCAATCCATCAAAAATTCGCAAGCATTGAACGCCGCCTCGCGGTGGGCCGAGCAGGTGATGACCAACACGATGTCTTCGCCAATTTCTAAAGTGCCGAAGCGGTGGATGATCAACACCTCGTCAAGCGGCCAGCGCGCGCGTGCTTCGGCCTCGATATCGCTCAAGGCTTTTTCGGTCATACCGGGATAATGTTCCAGCGTCATGGAGGAAATATCAGTGCCTTGCGAAATGTCGCGCACTGAGCCCACAAAAATTGCCGTGCCGCCAATATCAGTGCGCTGGCCTTTGAGCTTGGCAAATTCTGCGCCGACATCAAATGGCTCTTGTTGCACTTTTATCATGGCGTGGCACTCATTGTGGGGTGAGGGTGGGCTTGGCCCACGGCCCTTGAATTTTCACTTTCACATCTGGCCCCGTCGTCACATCCAGTGATTTTCGCAGCAGATCAATCTCGCCCTCACTGTGCAGTGAAACCCCAGACGCATCAAGTTCATTATCACCAAGCTTGGCCACACCTTCACTCACCGTGAATTGCGCTTGGCCTTTAACGTTTGGTGTCTGCCCGCCATTCCACCCGTCCATAGGCTGTGTTGCAAGTGTGCTGAGAGTGACATCCGAAATTGTGCTGGCATCAAGTGAGACAGATGCATCGCCACTCAATGTGGAAATCAACTCGGCCTGACTGTTGCCCGTGGCCGCAAGATGTGCCTCCAGCGTGAGCCCACCAGATAAAAAACTTTGGTTGATTAAAGCCGCAAGCACAGGCTTTGCCGCAACATTTGCCAAAGATACATCGAGCTTTAATTTCGGCGGCAATTGCGTGGCATCTAACCCAACACCAAATTGACCTGTGCCGCCAGCAATATCTTGAGACTTGATTGCAGCTTTCAGCACGCGGTTTTGCAATGTTCCTTCCACAGTAGCTGCGCCAGTTTTTAGCGATCCGTAATCAAGTGCATTCGCGGAAAACCTAAATTGCACATCAGCGGCACCCAACCCCGAATAATCAATCGGCTTGTCACTCCAATTTCTATCCACCACGGGGCGAAATAAATTGAAATCCAAATAATCAAAACCAAGTGCTGCCGTAATACTAGGTCGCTCACCCGCATTGGAAAATGATATATCGCCCTTGGCGGACATATCTCCCAATTTCAAATTCGCACCCGTCAGAAACATCACCGGACCATCAGAATCTAACGCCCCGCTCAAGGCCAAGTTTTTGAGTTCAGTTAAATGTGAAAGATCAGCCCCCAGCCATTTCATCAGGCGTGGCGCATCAGTTGAATTGACCTCGGTAGTTCCCGCAAGGTTCAGCCGCTTAGCAGTAGCTAGCCTACCCGAAAATGAAAATGAACTCGCAACACCTTCAACGCTCATATCAAGCGGTGATCCATCAGAAAAGGCCCGCTCAAGCGAGGCCAGCGCCGCATTGAAATTTACAAACTGGCCGTTCACAACAGCAGAGCCGGAACTGCTTATTTCACCTTCGCTTGAAAAATCAGCAAGACCAGAAATTTGGTCGAAGCCAAATTGGTCACCACTGCGCTCATCGAAATAATGAAAGCTGGAATTGCTGAGTTGCACATGAAACTCAGGCCAAGCCTTCGGGCTTTCTCCGGCAAAAACATTGGTGTGGCCAACACCATCAAACCCCACACG